>JAOZRC010000735.1 GCA_029940345.1 Desulfobacterales bacterium | reverse complement strand
GTGCCGGCCGACCTCGACCAGTTTAGGTGAAATAATTCACATTGCACAGTCATTGGTGGGGAACGTCTTATCGAGTTGCGACATAAGACCCCCGATCGCCGATGACTTTTCCACCAGATAAACATAGTATCCGGAATTAGCCAGATCAAGCGCTGACTGCATACCGGCAATTCCGCCGCCAAGAACCATAACGCTGCCAACGAGGTCAGACTTTTGTTTGGTCGTGTTTGTGTTTGCCATCTTTTTTTCCTTGTATTTATTCAGGTTTCAGTTGGTGAAGGTTTCAGTGTTCAGCAACAATGCCCTGACACTATGATTTCCAATTATCATACAATGTGGTATAACAAAGTGCAAAGAAAGTAAACTGAAAAATTTGGTTATGGTCTTGGTTTCGGCTAAATATAACAATGGGTATCAGGATTTTCCGGATTTTTATCCGTTAAATCCCTGAAATCTGCTGTTATGTCCTTGCCAAATGGCCGAAACGAAAATCAAGATGAAAAAATTAATCACTTAAACTTTATCAAGTATCTCAGGAAGTTTGTGTTCCCATCCGATCGTGGCTAACATCGCGCCGTTTAACCCCTCTTTTTTCAACATACGAACGGTTTCCGCCGCAATCAGCGTACATTCACGCACCTTGTCGGGCGCTTTCATAATCCGTTTGATTAATTCATCCGGCAGATAAACGTTGTTCATATTGCGGGCGATATAGCGTGCCATGCCCAATGATTTGAGAAGCAATACGGTGGGAATGATCTTAATATGATTCAGATCGATGCGTTTCAATAGGGGCGTGATGCCGGCCAGATCAAACACTGGCGGTGTGATAAAAAAGCGCGCACCGGCTTCCGCCTTGGTGTTCATTTCCTCTATTTCAAGTTCGATTGATTTATCAGGTGAGCCGGCATTGGTGGTGGAACCGACAAAAAATTGGGGGGCGCCGTTCAATTCGATCCCGGCCATATCCTTGCCCTGCTGCAATCCTTGGATGACTTGGAGCAATTCCGGTAAATCAATATCATTGACCGAACGGGCCTGATGGTGGTCTCCGAAACCGGGGTCCTCGCCTTTAACAGCCATCATGTTGACAATGCCGCATCCGGATGCCGCCAGGATATCCGCCTGAAGCGCGATGCGGTTCCGGTCCCGGCAATTGACCTGCATGACGGTCTCCATGCCTTTGCCCTGTAATATCATAGCTCCCCCCAGGGAGCTCATCCGCATGACGGCGTTGCTCATTTCCGGGACAACGAAAGCATCGACATCCCCTTTGACTTTAGTAGCATTGTTTACCATTGCGGTAACATCGGCGCCTTTGGGAGGCTCTGTTTCCGCCAGAATGGCAAATTCCCCGGCTTCCAGTTTGCGTTTCAAATTCATCCTGCTTCCTCCGGCTCAGGTAAAGATTAAGATAAAAAGTGCTTATGGTTTAAAGTCTGACAGTTTCTATTTCCCTTAAATCCGTTACAATCAAAATCAGTATTTATTGTCTTTCAAATAATTAATATCACAAGAATAGCCGGAGGCTAAAAGCTAAGGTCAGGCACTCACTGTAATATACCTCCAACCGACAATGCAGTGTCATTGATTATCTGAATGCCAATAATTAAATTTAAGCTTCCTTAGCACATTTGGGGGATAAATAAAAATACTTTTATTCATCCAAATTTATTTTACCGGTATTTCAAAGTGACTGATTATTGATTTTTACCCTTTTTTTCCAGCTTGTTTTGATGACTTTTCAACATCTTATTCAAATTTTCACTTTCAATAATCAGCTTGCGAAGCTCTTTCTCCAGACTGAAATTTAAGTCATAAATTTTATCAGCATCCGATTCGATTTTTTTTGATATGGCGGATAGCTTCTTCTCATGCGATTGAATCGCTTTTTCCGTATCGGAAGAGGAATAATTATTAATTTTCGTTCGGAAGTCCTTGGCTTCCGCAATAATCCGGTCACTCGTTTGGGCAATGGCATTGACTTGAGATCCCAGCATCACACTTGCGTCGGCAATGGCGTCTTTCTGAAAACCTATGGTTCGGATAAGCTGGTTGAATGATTGTACGTTTGTTTGCCACTGTTTTAAAGCGGTTTCGGAATCAGCAATGAGCGTTCCCAGTTTATTAAGAGCCAATGCATTATCAGCATCCATGCGGGAAATGACGCCTGAAAAACTCTTCATGTTGTTACGCATGTTTTGCAGGCTGGCAATTTCACTGTCAAGCGTATCAAGTCCGCCTGTAAAACGATCCGATTGTCGGCTTAAGGTATTGCCATGTTTTTTAAAATTTATTTTCAATGCACTGATTTCATTGACAGCCCCTTGGGTCGCTTCCGCGGCTTTATCCAAAATTGCATTGGTCGATTTGGCAGACTGGGCAAAATTTAACGCATTGGCTCGCAGATTAATTGCGGCTTTACCGATGGTCGTGGCGGCCAATTGCAACTCTTGGGTGGCATGTTTGAATTCGGCTTTGAATGTTTCCGGCAGATTCTTTTGGGATGTGACCAGCGCTTCCAAATCACGCGCACCCTGGTTTAAGACAGACGCCGGCGCCATGAGTTTTTTGACTTCTTCAGTTTTAAGTTGAATTTCATTTCGAAGGTTGTCAACGGCATTTTCCAATTCAGATCTGATTTCGGCGGCAGCTTTGCCATGTTCGATGATTGCTATCGCTCGAGCCTGCTCTTTTAACCATATCAGACGTTTTTTTTGCAATGCGATCAGCTCGCCTTCAAGCTTAGGGAGTTGCGCCGTTATCGCTTCTTTTTTACGAATCAGTTCAGGGAGCTGTTTTTGTAAAGCTTGATATTGCACCCGATCATGCGCCATTTTTTCTTTCTCTGATTGAAGCGCCAAGCGTTCTTTGTCCAGATGCATGATTTTCCACGCGGATATGCCTTGAAACAAAACGATGATAATTACCAACGTAAAGAGAATCGTTCCAGAGACATTTGAAAAAATAAAGGTGATTTTTTTGAAAGGATTGTTCATTATCATATCGTCAGATTTATAGTATCGTAATTTGATTTTGATTTTTCTCAGTTGTTTTTTGCATGGGTCACCTCTAT
>JAOZRC010000734.1 GCA_029940345.1 Desulfobacterales bacterium | reverse complement strand
TTGCAAGCCAAATGTGTTTACTCTTATGCGTTTGAAACACCACCGCCGGCTGATACGGAAGTGCTCCGGCTATATCCCTTTGCGCCCCACCCGTTTGTTTTGAATATATTAGAGAACGGCGCCGAAAATTATAAGCCGGAAAGTCCGCTTCAATTTGGTATGACCTTGATTGGCCGGGCGATTGAATTTCTGCCCTATTTTGCCTACGGCTTTATTCAAATGGGACAGGCCGGCATCGGCAAAGGACGCGGGCGCTTTAATGTTGAACAGATTGTGGTTTTAAACGCTGAAGGCGAAAAGGCGGAAACCGTTTTTAAGCAAGACCGGCTCACTGCGCCTGGAACGCTTTTAAACTTTGAACACGCTCGCAAACTGAGTGAACAATACGGATCGGACGAAATTACCGTGAAATTCAACACGCCTTTGCGTATCAAATATCGCGGCCATTTGCATGACAATCCCGAGTTTCATATTCTGATTCGCAACCTGCTGCGCCGCGTTTCCAACCTGCTCTATTTCCATTGCGGACACCACACCGATTTTGATTTCAAAGCCCTGATTCGCAAAGCTGAAGCGGTCAAGATGATTCAAAGCGATTTACGCTGGTCAGATCAGTCCCGTTATTCCGGTCGCCAAAAAAAACGGTTGCTGATTGGCGGGATTGTTGGTCAGGCAACATATCAGGGTGATTTGACTGCGTTTTTGCCGCTGCTGGTTTTGGGAACCTGGGTCAACATCGGCAAGGGAACCGGTTTTGGTCTGGGAAATTATACTTTAACATAATCATTGCGCTCCGTACCGCCGCCAAACAAGGAGTGCAAGCTTCAGCTTGCCAGTTTCGGCGCAGGTAACGCAAGCTGAAGCTTACACTCCGGAAAAAGGATAAACGTGAAAATACTCGAATCCCGTATAGATGAAATATACCGTCGGTTGGATATTCTAAAAACGATTGAAACAAACCCGCTTATACCGATTCCGGTTGTCACCCAAGAAAAACTTGAGCATCTGGCCGACGAATTGGAGGCCTGCTTTCGAAAGAGCTTGCCTATCGGAGAAATCCCATCTTGGGCTGATGCTTTAAAAAACAAACTGATTGATTGGCATGAGGTCGTTGCGCAAGAAGACGCATCTGTATTAAAATCCGTTTTAAACACATCTGATTATGAAAACCTCTATTTGATTATGAACAAGCAAGAGCGGTCATTATTTGCTAAAAACCTGCCCCAAAACCACCGCTTTTTACAACACCTGGGACTGATTGCGCAGGTGCTGACAACGTTGTCCGAAGCGGATCGCTATATCATTCGTATTTGTCCTCAATGGTTCACATTATACCAAGACAGGGTTTATTGCCAGTGGAAGGAGATTGAAAAAAACAGTATCTCATCTGAGCAGACGATGCTTAACGCTTATGAACTCGGATGGATGCATCCGGCCCTCCGCCGTCGTGATATTCCCGATGATTTTGAGCTGATCACAGCCGTCACCCACACATTTGCATATCTGCTTCTTTACACCCTGACTGAACTGCCGCCGCCTCACTCCCTTGGTGATTTGCAAATCCAGATTGACCGTTTCCGCGCCTACAACTCTTCGCTTACACCTTTGCTCAGACAATTCTTCCGTGACTGGCTGCTATCTGACCTGTCAGAAACAAAATCGAATACGCCAACGGATTGCTGGCATAATTTTGAAAACAGGTTGGCCGACATCAATGAACGCCATCAGCTCTTTTGGCAAAAAGGAACTGTCGAATGTCAGGGAGACAGTGTTCGTGGAAGAAACAAACGTAACTATAATAATGAAGACAACATCCTTATTTTAGAAGGCCTTCCGCCAACGCATGCATTCGCGGGCGTAGCCGATGGTGTGTCCACCGCAACCATCGGCTCCGGTTGGCTGGCCAGCGCCACCATTAAAAAAACTTTTGAGATGTGCAAAAATCAATGGCTGCAAACCATACTGGCACTGCCTGACCCCGGTTCCGAACCGGGTAACTGGGAAAAAGAGGCCGCAATATTTTTTAACCATGTATTTGAAAGCGTCCATCATGCTGTCACAGAGGAGATTAATCGTTTTGCTGATATTGAAAAAAGCGCGGAAAGCCGTGCGGCCACAACCATGTCCAGCACTCTGATTATTGCCCTGATTGCGGGGAATCGGGCCGTTGTCGGCCATTGGGGCGATTCACGCGCTTTTCTTGTCGCTAACACCGGGCTGATTCGATTGACAGAAGACCACAATAACCAGCTTAATTGGCTGATTCAAAGCGCTAAATCTAAAAAGCCTTTTCGAGACCGTCGTGAAAAAAGTTCCCAACCTGTTTTCCAGGAACCGCTAAAGATGAAATTCGTCAGAAAATTAAAACGCTTGACCAATATAGCGGCGCCACCAATTTTGAGGCCGCTCTGAAAATGGCTCGAACCGTCTTAAGCAAGGGACGCAATGCCAGCCGCCGCATTATCTTCCTGACCGATGGGCAGGTGAACCAAGGCAACGCCAAGGTTGTACAAAACATCGTGCAGGAATTAAGTCGCCAAGGTGTTACGATAGACGCACTTGGCGTAGGCAGTGATTTCAACTTTAAATATATGCAGGGCCTTTCCGGCGCATCCAACGGGCGCACTTTTCTTTTAGGAACGCCGGAAGAAGCCCGTCAGCGTTTTGAAGAACTCTTGATCAGCGCGCAGAAAGTTGTTGCGAACAATGTGTTTATGACCGTATTGTTTCCCAAGAATTTAAGAGATATCAAGGCGTATCAGTGGCTTCCCGAAATGCGCTTTTATGGCGTGATGCAGCCTGATCGCGACGGCCGCACACACTTGGAGGTCAATGTCCAAACGATTCGCCAGGACCGGCGTAATATCTTTTTTTTCAAAGCCCGCATGGACCCGCCGGCGGCTGATTACAACCGCCTTTTTGCCAATCTGCGGCTGGACTTTGATTTGCCGCCGGTCAGCAAGACCGGTCTTCAGGAAAATTTGAATATTCACGTTAATTTTACCGATGAAAAACAACTGGCGGAATATGACACCACCGTGGATGACGGCTTTGCAGAAGTGGAACTGGTCAAACTG
>JAOZRC010000105.1 GCA_029940345.1 Desulfobacterales bacterium | reverse complement strand
TCGCTTTTTCAACTTCGAATTGACTGTGGACGACGCGGAACAGCTTTCCGCGTTACATGTACACAGCTTATACTGGCAGCCTGTCCCACTTTATGTTGGTAGCCATAAAATACCATATGAACTTAACCCATCGCTCCATCGGTTGGAAAGAACGCCCGCCGATGATCAAAAACCGTTAAACGAGACGGCAGTTCCAACAGTCACAATGATATGAACTGTCAATTGACAATTCCTGGAAATGAGGACTTAATCCTCAGAAAGGGGGACACTGTGGAAAGAAAATGGATTATCGCCCTGTTTTTAGTGCTTATGTCATTATTTGTATGCACATCTGCGACAGCAGGCGACCAATTACCTGGGAAAGCCAAGAAGATATTATCTACTGGCCCAATTGAAGAAAAAACCGATACTCTAGGATACAACCCAGAGGGCCGAATTGACCCATTCTCAAACTTATGGTTACAAAAACCCGATGATTCCAAGTCTCTTAGTGAACCAGTCGCAGATTGCCCAAAAGGTGCAGTACTCAAAGAGTTAGACCTGGGGCAATTAAATCTTATTGGAATCATACTGACCGGCAGTGGCAACAGAGCGCTGCTTCAGGAGGCCTCCGGAAGAGGATACATCATTACCGAGGGTATGTGTGTTGGAAAGACCGGAAGCAAGGTGGCAACCATATTGCTTGACAAGATTATATTGGAGGAAAAAATGCGGGACATAAGAAGTGGAAAAATCAGTATTCGTCAAAAAGAGATAGTAATCCATAAGCAGCCCGGTCAATAGTAGAAAAGCATGCCCGCGAAGTGGAAAACAATTTTTTATAACCACTAAATATCAATAGGTTGCTATCCCCCAAGGTCCGTTACAATCATGATAATTTCATAAACCGGAAAATTCTGCCTGCTCTACAAATCCGGATCAACCAGCCCTAAGCGAATGGCAAAGTGGATCAGTTTTACCGGTGTATCAATGCGAAGTTTTTCCATAATATTGGCGCGATGGGATTTTATCGTGCTGATGCTGACACAGAGCATATCGGCGATCTGCCGGGTGGAATGGCCCTCACCGATCAGTTGAAAAACCTCTCTTTCACGGTCAGACAGTTTTTTATAGCGCTCTGTTTTGGCGGAACGTTTTTTTGGCGAACGATAAGTGTCGACCAGTACTTTGGAAATGGAGGGGCTAAGGAAAGTTTCATCTTTCATGGCGCCGTGAATGGCCTTTACGATGTCACGGCCGCTGGAATCTTTTAAAAGATAGCCGGAAATGCCCGTTTCCAGGAGTTCATGAATGTAGTGTTCGTGGGAATACATTGAAAGGATCAGAATTTTGGTGTGAGGAAGTTTTTTTCGAATCCGCTTGGCGGCCTCGATGCCGTTTAAACGCGGCATGGCGATGTCCATGATAATCACATCGGGTGCAAGTTTTTCGGCCTGATCAATCGCTCTCTGGCCATTATTGGCCTCACCTACAACTTTAAAACCGGGCTGGTCCGCTAATAAGCGCGCCAAGCCTTGGCGAACGATGGTATGGTCATCGGCCAGAAGAATACGGATAGGTTTGTTCAATCGGATAATCCTCCTGACACCGGAATTGTGATGCGAATACGCGCACCCTCCCCCGGACGACTTCGCAGATGAAATTCTCCGCCAAGAAGCGAGACCCGTTCGCGCATCCCTAACAGGCCGAGGCACTTTTTATCTTTGCCGATGATCAGGGGGTCAAAGCCGATGCCATCATCTTCGGCCATAAAAATAATCCGGGGAAAGCTTTTGATAATTGACAGCTTAAATTCTTCAGCGCCGGAATGTTTCAACGCGTTGGTCAGCGCTTCCTGGGAAAAGCGGTAAAAAACGGTTTCCATATCCATATCAAGACGTTGATCAAAGCCCACCATATTAAACTCAATCTCAAGGACGGCGTGTCTTTCAATCTCTTTAAAATATAATTCGAGGGCCGGCTCAAGGCCGAGATCGACAAGCAAGGTGGGATGCAGATTATAGGAAAGGCGGCGAATTTCCGAAGCCGTACGGTTGATCATCTGCCGAATCGCGCGGATTTCGGATTGGAGTTCAGGATTGCGTGCGGCATGACGCTCTTCCAGGCGATCCAGTCCTAATTTGACCGCTGTCAGCGATTGTCCGGCCTCATCGTGAAGTTCACGGGCAATCCGGCGGCGTTCATCTTCCTGACTCTGAAACAGCTTTTCGGTCAAGCCGCGCAGTTCATAGCGATGCTTACGAATAACGGCCACCATCCGAATATTTTCGATGGCACCGCCTAAAAAGTTGCCCAAAGACCCTAAGAAATGGTTTTCATGCTGGCTTAACATACGGTCAGGTGGAATTTTGAGACCGAAAAAGCCAACGCTTTTACCATGAAACGTTATCAGATAGCAGGTCAGCCATAAATCAGTTTGATATCCGCTGGCACGGTAACGCACCTGAAACGGCGGAAAAGCGGCTTCGGGAATCAGGCTGGCTTTTTTTTGAATCAGATGCCGTTCTAGCAAAACATCCTTAAAAACGATTTCATCGGTTTCAGCCGATCCGACTTCCGGCAGATTGTATCTTGCTTCAAGCGTGATCATAGCCTCATCGCGGTCAATCAGAAAAAGACCGCCGCGTTCGATTTTCAGAACTTTGACCGCTTTTTTCAAAGTGATTGTCAAAAGATGCTTCATACCCAGGTTGTGGTTCAAAGCCACGGCAATGCTGTTAAGCACTGACAATTCACGGTTGCGCAGTTTGATTAACTTTTCGGCCTGCTTGCGTGCCGTGATATCTTTGATGATGCCTTCATATTCGATCTCACCGGTTTCTGAATTTTCGTAACGCCGACTGGATATAAGCACATGAATCGGTGTGTTGTCACGTTTTTTAAAATTAACTTCATAATCTTTCACCGACCCGTCACGATTAATGCGCTTTAAAAATTCATCCCGGTCTCCGGAATTGTGGTAAAGGCGTTTGGCACCGTCTGAACTCAGTAATTCCGCTTTGTTCAAATACCCTAACATCTCCACACCGGCCGGATTGATATCCGACAGATTGCCATTTAAGGTGGAAGTGTAAATCATGTCATGACTGCCCTCAAAGATACGGCGGTACTTTTTTTCCCGTCGCGTGATCTCTTGCTGAAGCCGCTTGAGTTCGGAGACATCCTTGAAAATCTCCAGGCCGCCGTCAACCCTGCCGGAACTGTCCTGAAATGCGGATGTGGAGCAGATAATGGGAATCTGGCGGCCTTCGATATCAGTGATCAGGTATTCCTTATTATGGATATCGCGGCCTTCAGCCACTGCCCGCCGGAGCGCGCAGTCGGTTTCGCAAATCGGATTTTTAAACACATCCTTGCAGAACATGCCCACTGCATCATAAGCTGTGAAACCTGTGATTTTCTCGGCTGCCGGATTGAAATAGGTGATGCGCCATTCACGATCAGTGGTAAAGAGACCGTCGGGGATACGATTTAGAATTTCTATGAAGCTTTCCTCTTTTTGATAGATCCTTTCCAGCGCTTTGGTATTATAGCGATGCAACTGCTCGGCCGTGAAATGATTCCATCCGCGAATATGGCTTTCGCCCTTTTTGCGGAAATAGGGACACGTTAAACAGGATGAAATCTTTTTAAAAAAATCGTCATCATGCAATTCGTCACAATGAGTTTTGGGAATAAACCAGCAGGCGGTTTCATAATTCCCATAAGCCGGGCACAAAACCTTAGCGCAATTCAGCATTTCCCAGCAATGGCGCTTATCGCTTTGTTCGCCCTGTTTAAGTGACAGATTGATCAGGTGATCTTTGAGCTGCGAATTCACAGTACGAATTTCCTTTGGCGCGACAATGCGTCTCCTGGGCTAAGAACGTAAAACATCCGTCAGGATAGTCCGCTCCGTAGATCAGATCCATAAAGGCTCCTGTAACGCCGCGCAGCATGTAACATTTGCCGACCGTGGCATTGCCATATTGTTCCGGATATCCGCCAGCCTCATAAGAATCGGTCACGCGGACAACCAATTTTTTCCCCGGAATCAACTGCCTGACATTCAAATCGCCCCACCCGAAAGCGACGGCAACGGCGGTGAACCCCTGTATCTGGTCTTCAGGCGTTGCGATCATCGGAAGAACAATTTCGTCCCATTCCCAAGAATTGCGAATGCCCTGAAAAGTGGCATAGCCGCATTCCTGGGCGGCTGCAACCAAGAGGGATTGGGATTTGTCTTTCAGATTCAGCAGGCTCATTTTTTTTTCAAATTCAAAACTGAGCCTGTTATAGTAGTCTGTCGAAAAGATAGAGAGATACACACCGAATAAAGGAATGATTCCTTTGGATTCACGAATCTGGCTTCCTTCCATCACCGCATGAATAATTTTTTGGCCGTCAATCGTCATTTTTAACTGTCACCTCAAAAACACATTCCTTGCAGCGCATCATTTTGCAACTGAGTTCATTAACGTGATAAAAACCGGTGTGATGATTGAAAACAGCCGCCATCACGCCGGCAATCCATCCACACAGAAAGTGGCATCCCGGTGTATCCCGCTTGCCATGTTTAGCCAACCAGCCCGTAACATGGTGGCTGGCCGGGCTGACAATCCGCCCGCCTTGCGGCCCTATCTCCTGGAAATGGATAATTCCCAGGCCGCAGTTCTGATAAATAACCGATGCCATTTCAATTTTTGATTTGAGTGTCTTGATATTTGTAAATTGGGCAAGCATAAAACTGAAATTATGAAAGCCGGATTCTTCAGCCGCCGAATAGAGAATTTCGACACCCGAACTCCCCAGCGCATCTTCAAGCATCTTTTGAAGATTAATGTTATAATGGTGACAGTGCATGGCAAAGGGTTGGCCTGAAAAGACAAGCCGATGGCCTTCGCGACCAAGCTCCTTTTGCCAATTAAACGGTTTCATAAAAAATTTCCGGTTAAGTTGATAAATATCTGAAGAAAGTTTTTTGGGCATCCTTCATTTTGCCCTAAAAGTAGTTTACACCTTTCTCCGGAGTGCAAAACTTACAGTTTGGCGGTTGATAAACGGCCGTAGTGTTTTCCGCTATACTGTAAGTTTAGCACTCCTTCAAATTGTAAACCGGGAAGTGAGGGATGCCGTTTTTTGCTTTAAATTCCCGCTAACGTTTGCATTCCTTTATTTATTGCATAAAAATTAAAATACCATACCATACTTGTTTTTTATTTACAATACCGATCCGATCTTGGTTTTGATGCCAAATAGTTCTTGCCATAATTTTTACGGTATTCTATCTTATAGAGATTGCGACACGAATCCAAAAATCATGCCAAATCTTCAGAATGGTAAAGGAAACAGCAATCAGCAGTTACAATCTAATTTGAATAGGATACCAAATGTTCTAAAATCTCTGACCAGAAAAAGTGGAAAACCTTCAAAGAGAGTGAGTTGTCCCTGTGATTATCCGATAATGACGCAACAGCATCGACTATTTTTAGCAGCAAGCTTGATCATTACGATTTTGATAATTGGGGGTGTCTTACCAGGCGGTTTGGAACTCAGGGCAGTTCCGGTCAATGGAAATGCACCATTATTGGTTTTACCGATGCAGGCCGGGGAACGTTTCACCCTGCATTATTATCATTCCGTTGAAAATGCGCCGATATGGGAGGCGCATAGCCTGGATGAACAAGGCCGCATTTACATTGAAGAGGAACGCTATGTGAAATTCGGTGCCGGAATGGGACGAATGCCCGGTGTCGGACGCATGGTTCATAAAGGCGTTTATGAGATTATTGAAGATATGCACTGGCCAACCGGTGATTTTATTTTGCGTATTGGCAGTCCTGGCGTCGATCACACCATTTTATGGCGTGACACCTTAACGAATCTTTCAGCCATCGCGCCTCACCAGGCGGTTCAGTTTAGCGCAAGGCCGGTAAGCCGCCTGTATCAATTCTGGCGTTTTCTGTTCCCCCATTCCGCAACACCCTGATCCGGAGTGCAAGCTTCAGCTTGCGGGGTTACTGACGCAAGTTGAAGCTTGCACTCCTCTTCTGGCCTAAGTTATAAATGAGATTAAATTAAGCGAACATACGGAAAAACAGATGAAATCTGATAATCAAAATACAGTGGAAACATCTGACCCTGAAAATGAGAACCATGTTTCACCAACACCTGCGACGGATAGAAGCAATGCCGCGCTGGTTTTGACGGTTGCACGAATCGTAACGGTTCTGGCAATCAGTCTAAGCCTCTATCAACTGTATACGGCCGGTGTTGCCGCACTGACGGCCCTGGTCCAACGCTCTGTTCATCTGGGAGCCATTTTATGTCTGACCTACCTGGTAAAGCCTCCTTTCAAGGGTGCCCGTAAAGACCGGTTCACGCCCTGGCTAATTATCGACTGGCTTTTGGTACTCGCATCAATCTACTGTTCCTACTACATTTGTAACAATCTGTCGGCTATATTTGAACGCCAGGGCGATTGGCTTCCGAGCGACCTGATTGTTAGCGTTATCGGCGTTCTTCTTGTTTTAGAAGCCTGCCGTCGCGTTATCGGTCTGATAATGACAGGTATTTGCGTTACCGCTATCGCCTACGCTTTATACGGCCCGTATATGCCTGAACTGATAATTCATAAAGGCTATAGTATCGAACGTATCGCCACCACCCTTTGGCTCACCACCGAAGGTGTTTTCGGCGTACCCATTGGTGTTGCGGCTACGTTTGTGTTTGTATTTGTTTTATTTGGCGCTTTTTTGGAAGTCACCGGCGGCGGCGCTTTTTTTATTGATCTGGCCTACGCGCTGACCGGACGCTTTTCCGGAGGGCCTGCGAAAACGTCGGTGGTAGCGTCCGGTTTTATGGGTTCGGTTTCCGGATCGGCGGTGGGCAATGTGGTGGCGACCGGTTCTTTTACAATTCCGATGATGAAAAAAGTGGGCTATAAACCCCATGTTGCCGGCGCTATCGAAGCCGCCGCATCCACCGGCGGACAGTTAATGCCTCCCATTATGGGCGCCGGTGCGTTTCTTATGGCCGAATTCACTAACACCAGCTATCTAACGATTATCAAAGTGGCCCTGGCTCCGGCCATTATGTACTACGTCACCGTGCTTTTTTTCGTTCACTTCGAAGCTTGTAAGATAGGATTAAAAGGACAGCCTAAAGAAAACCTGCCGCGCATCGGCCATGTCATCAAAGAAGGTGTGCATTTTATCATTCCGGTTGCGATTCTGATCTACGTGCTCATGGCCAATTATTCACCCATGATGGCGGGCTTTGTTGCGGTGATGAGTACCCTGCTGACCAGCATTTTGGCCAACACGATCCGCTGGGCATACGTTGGCACCGGCAATTCCGCGCCTTCGATTCCGCGCCCCGGTTTTGGCAGTTTCGCTCTCAAGGAGACCAAACTGATCCTCAGCGCCCTTGAAAGAGGTGCGCTTAACGCAGTCATGGTTTCGGTGGCCTGCGCGGCGGCAGGAATTATCGTCGGCATGGTGACGCTCACCGGCATGGGGCTGAAATTTTCAAGTCTGGTGCTTGATTTAAGCTATGGTATCAAAGTGCTGGCGATCCTGTTGATCGGAGCCGCCTCGCTAGTGCTTGGCATGGGATTACCGGTAACCGCCAGTTACATTGTCCTGGCAACGTTGGCCGGCCCGGCGCTGTTAGATATGGGTGTGCCGATTTTGGTTTCCCACATGATCGTTTTCTGGTATTCGCAAGATGCCAATGTAACACCGCCGGTGAGCCTGGCCAGTTTTGCCGGTGCCGGCGTAGCCGGAGCCAATCCCATGCGAACGGCTTTCACTTCCTGGAAACTGGCCAAAGGACTGTACATTATCCCCCTTGTGATGGCCTATCGCCCGTTGTTAGGCCTCGGCCCGGAATACGAATTATTTCACGGGGAAGTCATTTTGACAATGGCGGTGACAACTATGGGACTAATTGCCTTTGCCTCTGCCATTGAACGCTATTTTTTCCGACCCGCCACCTGGCCGGAAACGATTCTCTTGTCGATTGCGGCAGCCGGATTGCTTTGGCCGGCTTATTGGGCGGATATTGGTGGAACGATTTTGTTTGGCTTGGTGTTGTTGCTTCAAAAAAGAAAATTATAAAGGTCAGGCTTTGCTGGCATCCCAAGCTGTCAAAGACTGTTAAAAAAAGGCATAGGCTGATTCGGATATATTCGGATTCAGCTTTGTCCATCTGGAGGAATGAGTGCAATCCGAATTTGAGTGGGATGAAAACAAAGCTGCAAAAAATAACAGAAAACATCGGGTGTCATTCGATGAAGCAAAATCAGTATTTAATGACCCCGGATTTATAACAGTTGTTGATGAGGAGCATTCAATCAATGAAGAACGATATATCAGCGTTGGACTGTCAAAGAATGGAAGGCTGTTAATTCTGGCACATACGGACCGTAAGGAACGAATTCGTATTATCAGTGCGAGGAAGGCCGCTAAAAAAGAGGAAAAATTTTATGAAAACTCCGAATAATAATGACGATTACGATTTACGTGACGAATATGATTTAACCAAAATGAAGATTGTGGCAAAAGGCAGGTATGCACCGCATCGCAGAGCGGGAAAAAACGTAGTTTTGCTTGACTCAGATATTACGGATTTTTTTCCGACCGATGAATCTGTGAATGAAGCTTTACGCTTTATTATTCAGGCTGCTAAAATCCCATTTCGGAGCGAAAAAGAATTTAAACCGGCCTGAATATTGCTGCAGATTATTTTGATTTCTCTGGACGAACTCTCATACGAGTTGCATAATAATTCATACCAAAGAGAGCATCTTTTGCCGCCATCAGGCCAGGCAATAAGATGAATTTAATAAACATGATCAATGTTGAAAATATTGCTAAAAGCTACGGCGGCCGCCTGCTGTTTGAAAATGTAAGCTTTAAATTGAATTCACGGGAGCGCGTAGGCGTAATCGGACGCAATGGGCATGGTAAAACAACGCTTTTCCGCACAATCAGCGGGGATGAAGAACCGGATGAGGGGGTTATCACTTTTCCCAAATACTACCGTATCGGTTATGTACGCCAACAAATTAATTTTACTAAGAATACGGTTTTAGAGGAGGGTCTCACCGGGCTTCCGCCGGAAGAGCGGGAAAACTTCTGGCAAGCTGAAAAAATTCTTAGCGGGCTTGGTTTTTCGGATGAGGACATGCAAAGGCATCCACGCGAATTTTCAGGCGGATTCCAGGTGCGCCTGAATCTTGCCAAAGAACTCATATCCGATCCTGATTTGCTGCTGTTAGATGAACCCACCAACTATCTGGATATTACTTCAATTCGTTGGATTGAACGCTTTTTAAGCCAATGGCCCCATGAACTGATGCTCATCACCCATGACCGCGGCTTTATGGATAAAGTGATCACCCACACATTGGGCATTCATCGCGGCAAGGTGCGTAAAATGGCAGGTGACACCGGCAAATATTACAATCAAATCGCCAAGGAGGAGGAAATCTACGAAAAAACCCGTGCCAACGATGAGAAACGGCGTAAAGAAGTTGAACTGTTCATCTCCCGTTTCCGTGCCAAAGCGCGTTTGGCCAACATGGTGCAGTCCCGTATCAAAACCCTGTCCAAAATGGAAAAACGGGATAAATTGGAAAAGATGAAAACCCTTGATTTCGCTTTTCGTGAAGCGCCTTTCACCGCCAAACGCGTGATGGCCGTAGAAAATATTCATTTTGGCTATGATCCCCTCTCGCTGTTGATCCGCGATCTGAATATAACGATCAACGCTGGTGAACGTATCTGTGTGGTCGGTCAAAATGGCAAAGGCAAAACCACCCTTCTCAAACTGTTGGCCGGTCAACTTCAGCCTCAAAATGGGAATATCAAATATCATCACTCCGTCATCCAGGGATTTTTCGAACAAACCAATATTCAATCACTGGTGGCTAACAATACGGTTGAGGATGAAATTTTGTATTCGCACGCCGATGTAGACCGTCAAAAAGCGCGTAATGCATGCGGTGCCATGATGTTCAGCGGTGATGACGCCTTAAAAAAAATCAGCGTGCTTTCCGGTGGTGAAAAAAGCCGGGTCATGTTAGGCAAATTACTGGTGTCGCCGGTGAATTTGCTTCTTTTGGATGAACCCACCAACCATCTTGATATGGAAGCCTGCGATTCCCTGTTAGCCGCTATCGACGACTTTGAAGGTGCCGTGATTATGGTAACGCATAATGAACTTTTTTTACATGCCCTGGCGCAACGGTTGATTGTCTTCCAGGATGACCGGGTTTCAGTGTTTGACGGTGATTATCAATACTTTTTGGAAAAAAAGGGCTGGGGCGACGGATTGAAGACCAAATCGCTGATGCGAACAGCGACCGCGACAGACAAACATTATGCTAAAATATCTAATAAGTTACCTAAGAAAAAATTAAAGCGTAAACGCTCCGAAATTATCAGACGACGAGGCAAGGCACTGAATCCTCTAAAAAAACAGATCAGCGGTTTGGAAAATACTATTGAAACAGATGAAAAACGCCTTACCCGGCTGAATCTTCAGATGGTGGATGCTTCGGAGAAGCGGCAGAGTGATGAAATCATTAAACTGTCCCAGGATATTCACGCCTGCCAGACAAGGATTGATCAGTGCTTTGATGAATTGGAAATGCTGACTGAAAAATTGGAAAGCCAAAGCAAACGCTTTGAAAAGGAACTGGCGGCACTGGAATAAATTTGCATTATGGATTCTCACCATAAAACTAAAAATGCACCTGCCAGCACCGTAAAAGGCTGGCGACCCCTGTTGCACGAAATTATTTTCGAAGCAGATACACCTGCCGGCAAAGCCTTTGACGTTATTTTAATTTGGAGCATCATCATCAGCGTGATGACGGTTGTGCTGGAAAGCGTCGCAGGCTTCAGAAACACTTATGGGACGGTGTTTTACATCATTGAATGGTCGTTTACTGTCCTTTTCACCATTGAGTATTTTCTGCGGCTGATCAGCTTAAAGCGTCCCTTACGTTATGCCATCAGCTTTTTCGGGATTGTCGATCTTTTAGCCGTTATTCCCACCTATTTGAGTATATTCGTTCCTGGCAGCCAGTATTTACTCTCGGTTCGTATTCTCCGTCTATTACGCATTTTCCGAGTTTTAAAATTGAGCGCCTACATAAGCGAGGCCAAAGTGATTATGACCGCTTTACGAGCCAGCCGTCGCAAGATAAGCGTATTCCTTTTAGCGGTTCTTGCGATTGTGGTCATTATCGGCTCATTGATGTATGTGATTGAAGGTGAAGAAAATGGCTTCAGCGACATTCCTGTGAGTATCTATTGGGCGATTGTAACACTGACAACGGTGGGTTATGGCGATATATCGCCCCAAACGGCCATGGGCAAAGCACTGGCATCAATAGTGATGGTGATCGGTTATGGGATTATTGCCGTTCCCACGGGTATCGTCACCGTTGAGATTTCACAGGCAGTTAAAAAAGCAGCGGCATCGACGCAAGCGTGTCCCGCATGCGGTGCCCAAGTTCATGATACGGATGCGGCGTATTGTAAATACTGCGGTGCGCATTTATAATTGACGGGATAAGCGTAAGGGAATTCCCTTAGAGCCTGTTTGGAAAGTCGTGATCGAAGCGAAAAAGTGTGAGAGCGAGGACTGATTTTCGCAAATTTTAAGGGAATAGCCGGCCTATTGCCATAAAATTTGCGGA
>JAOZRC010000104.1 GCA_029940345.1 Desulfobacterales bacterium | reverse complement strand
TATGATTGAAAGAAATCTTTTTTCAGACTTGATAAACCATCTCCCCCAAAAAGAGATAAGTATTATCATAGGGCCTCGCCAGTCCGGCAAAACGACCCTCATGGACATGCTGAGGGAACACCTTGATAAAAAAGGTGAGCGCACGCTGTATCTGAATCTTGATATTGAATGGGACAGACCTCACTTTGAATCCCAATCGGCATTACTCAGGAAGATAGAATTGGAGTTAGGCAAAGGAAGGAGTTATGTTTTTATTGATGAAATACAGCAAAAAGAAAATGCCGGTCTTTTTCTTAAGGGCCTTTTTGATCTGAAGTTGCCGTATAAGTTCATTGTATCCGGCTCCGGAAGCCTCGAATTAAAAGAGAAAATTCATGAATCTCTTGTCGGCCGAAAACGGCTATTTGAACTTACCACAATTGCGTTTGACGAGTTTGTCCACCACAAAACAGATTACAAGTATAAGGAAAATCTGGCGGAATTCCTTGCAATCGAAAAGGACAAAACCCATCAATTATTAATGGAATATATGAATTTTGGGGGATATCCACGTGTGGTGCTGGCAGTAGAACAAACAGAAAAAATACGAATTATAGACGAAATTTATCGCAGTGTCCTCGAAAAAGACATCGCATATCTTCTAAAAGTAGATAAAACGGAGGCATTCAGCGCTCTGATAAAGGTCCTTTCCAGTCAAATCGGAAACCTTATCAACTACTCTGAACTGTCATCCACACTGAATATTTCGTATCAAACGGTAAAGAAATATTTGTGGTATTGCCAAAAAACATTTCTTTTAGATATTATTTCGCCTTATGCTCGAAATGTGAGAAAGGAAATCACAAAGTCACCGGTTCCTTACTTTTGGGATCTGGGTCTGCGGAATTATGCTTTAGGTATTTTTGGCCACCTGAGCAGCCCATCAGAGTGTGGATTCATTTTCGAAAATTTTCTTTTTCTACTCCTCAGAGAGAAAATCAGATTTGAGGCAACAAAGCTGAATTTCTGGCGAACAAAAGATAAGGCTGAAGTAGATTTTATACTGGAAAGGGGCAGAAATGTCGTTCCAATCGAAGTTAAGTATAAATCTTTAAAGAAACAGGAAGTTTCGCGTTCTTTCCGCAGTTTTATTGAAAAGTATTCACCCGAAAAAGCCTATATCGTGAATCTGGATTATAATAACATACTTAAAATCAATAAGACTACGCTTTTCTTTCTGCCATATTATGAATTGCTCTATAAAAAAATTTAAAATCACCGGAATAAGAGGCACGAAGACAATTGGGGTCAAACCCTGCCCGGTAAAGCTTTTATGGTCATACTATAGTGGTATCCATTTGACTTGATACCAAATTATTGACTTCAAGCATTGCTATTATTGGCTTTTGTTCTGAAAAACCATATCACGTCATATGGATACCGCTATAGGACTTTACGGTCCACTTCAGCAAGGTGGGTTTCGCTACACTGCACCCACCCTGAATTGCTAGTAACGGGTAAGTTATTGATTGAGAGTTCCATAGCAGGACAGCAAAAGAAAGCTATCTGACGTATAAATCCCAGATATTGTTTGAGACAGAGTAAAACCAGGTAAACCGATAATGGCCGATGAAAAATTCCACACTCCTCTCTTACACACCAAGTTGCACAGGCCCCGCGTTGGCCGGAATCATTTTCACCGACAGCGCTTGCAAGACCGGCTCAACCGATTTCTTCATCACCCCCTGGCAGTCGTTTCCGCGCCGGCCGGATATGGCAAGAGTACACTGTTGTCATGTTGGCTGGAATCGTCCGATATTCCTGGCGCGTGGATATCTCTTGATAAAAACGACAACATCAGGACCAGATAGATGGAATTGATTTGGGAGTCTTCCCGCAGGGAAAGAAAGAGATCCCTGAATCGTTCTTCAGAGGCATAGGAAAAAAACGGTATTTGCTTATTGGATGCCTTGGCCAGTTCTTTGCCTGCCGGCAGATGCCGCACCTCTGTTTTTTCATGCATCGCCCCGACATCTTTAGTTGCCCCCCCGCAAGCCTTCCCCCACGTTGATTCGTACTGCCCCGGGTAATGTTTCACAGTGCAGCGGGGTATGGGTGCTCTCGTCCCCATCAATAACGACATTAAGAGGTTCTTCGGTTTCAATGGTGATCTGCGGACTTTTGAGATATCCGATGGTTGCCGGTATTTTTTTAGGTAGGCCATGATCATGAAGTACTTGGAAAAGAAATTTGAAATAATCCGTAATAGAAAAGGGGGCGGTAATCACCAGGGAAATCATGCCATCGATCAGCGAACTATCATCAGAGATAATCTTGGAAGCCAATGTTCGCAAATGATGCTGAGGAGGCGGGATTGGCAAGGGCGGCATGGCGACTCTCTCGGTCAACGGGAAAACCGTATTTGACACCATCTTCCATGCCCTACGCTTACTGCACTGTGTGAAATTTGGCTGAGAGGAAATCTTTATCATCATCCGACTTTGCCATTTTTCAACAAACTGTTTCTTTTTTAAACCGAAGTTTGTCACCTTCGGGGAATATGCTAACCACGTGTGTTTGCATCCGGTCAGTACTCCAGTTTTCATAAAACAGGAACATATTGTCAGCACGGCTATGATTGCAGCAGGATGTGGCACCACACATGTACTGGGTAAAAGTGTGTCTAATATATAGATTGGTAGATTTTCTTAAATCCAGTTCATGGGTATGGCCGCATAAAACATGCTCTATTTTGTTTTCCTGGATAAAGTCAATCACCTGTAAGGAATTTTTCAGCGGATCCTCATCAGTACTAAAGATCGAATGATGAATCAGCAACATGGACTTGTCATATCTGATTCCCTTTATTTCTTTCGAAATGGCCATTAAAATTTGCTCTTCCACAAAACCGTCGTCTTGATAAAGCTCATTTGAATCAATATTGATAATCAATACGGTTTCACCATTGAGGCAAACCGTCTTGATAAAATTATAATCAGTAAAATTTTCTTTAACTTTGGCAATTTTGCGATCCAAATAAAGATTTCCCTTGGTAGTCCGTTCCGGTATTAAAGGAGATATAATTTCAGTATCATAAATATGTTTTCTGAAAAGCTCATGCGAGCGTAAACTTCGTTTATCATGATTACCGATAATAGAAATAACGTTTTCGCAGGTGATGCCTTTCAGAAAGCGTTCGGCCTCTTTAAATTCACTTTCCAGCCCGTCCGTCGTACTGTCACCGGTATTAATTACCATATCGGCAGAGTAGGAGTTGATTTTATCCAGTAAAGCCCTATCGTTGCCTTCCCAATGGCGAGGACCGAAATGAAGATCAGAAATGTGCAATATATTCATTTGAAGGGTCTTTATGTTTATTTTATTAAACAGTTCTGTTTTTTAGGTTGATTGTCAGATAGACAGCTTTTTTGCACCTTTCAGGTTTAGATTTTTAACCTGGTGACGGGCAACTGGCCAGCCGTCTGACAGTTATTTGAAATCAGGCTTTTTACAGTTATCCTTGTCAGCAAAGTAACAACGATAATGAAAAAGGCAACCGGATGGAGGGTCGGCCGGATGTGGAAAACGCAACGTAACCCGTAAAGATTAATCTGAGCCGCCTGAAAAAAGGATGCCAATAATTAGAAACCTTCAAAATAGCATGAAGGTAGTTTACACTTTTTATCCTATTCAAACGTCTTAATTCACCGCAAATGCGCAAAGAACGCAAAGGGAAAATATTTAAGCGTTTCGCATAAAAAAGTGCAAACCGACAAATGAAGGATGCCCAATAATCCAATTCTTACCTGTGCCGCTCTGCCTGACAATTTCACTCATTAAGTATAATCTTCAATTCATTTTCCGGATATTCTTTCAAATGCCGGTGCACTTGTTCCGGATTCAGAGTTTCAAGTTCCTTCAATGCAGCAAGTTTAACAATACCCTCTCGAAATCTTCGGAAAAATTCATCCAGATCCTCAGGCTTCATTGCCAGAGTGGATCGAAGAATTAAGAAATCATTCAGAGGCAGATCAGGTGCTTCATATCCAAATTGAGATCCGGGACGAGTGATAAAACCGGTATTCTCTGCGCAATGGTTATAATTCATAAAATAAACCATCAGATCAGTGCTGTTCTCAATCAATGCCGGAAGATTTTTCCTCATGAATTTTGACAGTATATACCACCCGGCATCCGGATTGTTGATCGTAAAAAAAGTATACCCAATATGACTGTTAATTGAATCTGCATGCTGACGTGCACGAACAAGCTGGCTGCGAATGTAGGAGCTGTTTTTGTCGATCCATTTTTTTGATGAAAAGGCATACGCGCCGACCACTCCGACTTCGGTGGATACTTCAAGTCCATCAGACCCCTCGTGGGCCATCAGAGCCTTCATCCTTCTGATGATACTCTCTTTGTCTCCGGGAATAGTGGCGCCGCTTGCAGCGAATCCGATCCTGGCTGAAGCATATCCAAGTGTTTTCGAAGGGGAAACAATGGTAATTGTATAGTGATACATACTGAAAGATTTTCCTGAAACTGAAGCTATGGAGAAAATACTCAACCCTTTTTTTAAAATACTGCCGTTATAGACCTGATCGGCGATAACAAAAACAGGATTATTCTTATTCGCTTCATTGTATTCCAGTATGACTTCTGCGATACCTCTCATCTGCTCTTCCGGCATAATGGCGCCCGATGGATTGGCAACAACACTCAAATATACGGCTTTAATATCACCCCGGGTCTTCAATTCCTCCCGAATGTGATCAGCATCGATCCTTTCTATAACTTTAAGTCGGCTGTTGTGAAAAGAGGGCGCTTTGACCAGACTCTGATAGTGCCCCCGGGGAACAAGTATTGTTCCAGGGTCACGTTTTCTAAAATCTCTCCCGTTTTCATCAACTTCAACATCTTTTGTCATAAGTACTGCTACAAGGGAATTAAAAAGGTTTTTAAAGCCTGTTCCCATTACCACCTGATTCTCTTCTACAGGAAGGCCCAAATTCTGAAAATAATTTTTCATTAAGGCAAGGCTCTCATCCTGCCCATGGCAATTATCAAGATAACCGGTAGAACCGATCTTCTCTTTTTTCTGCCATTCCAGGAATTCGTTGAAAGAGGATCCTTTCAGAGTGGAACTCCTCCATAAATCCTGATAAGCCTTGTATAGATCAATAAAAAATCCCTTTCCCGGACAAAATTGTTTTAGTAAATCTGACAGGCTGATATCCACTTTTTCCGCAAGAGAGGAAAGATATCCCAAAAGGGATGTATGGTTCAGAGTGTGATGGATGTGGGCTTCAAGAGCCATATAATGAGGAGCAAAAAAGAACTGCCCCCCGATATGTGCATTTATTGCGGCTGGATTTCCGGTAATTTCAGGTTTTTTCTTTGAAACAAGACGGGCAACTTCAATATAATGAACCAAGGTTCCAGGAACTATATTTTTCATATTAAAAATATCCCTTAAAAACGAGAATGAGTTTTTTCCTGGTTGGTTTAATACGGCTATCAACATAAGGCGGGACAGCTTGAAAATCGGGTTTCTTGGGCATTTAAACTCCCGTAGTTTTTCTTCGCTTCAGAAACCCGATTTTTGTCCCACGCTAAGTTGGTAGCCTGTTTATGCAATGGGGAAGTTATTTCGTCCGCGATCCCAAGCCCGCAAAAAATCAAAAAACATAGCGCCTCCCGTATTTAAATACCGGATTCACGGCCGCAAGCTCCTCAAGAGGAATATGGCAGGCGATGTGGTGGCCCGGTTTGACTTCGACTTCGGCCGGCGCATTTTTCTCGCAGACATCGCCGATTTTTCTCGGACAACGTGTGTGAAACGCGCATCCCGGAATGGGGTCGATGGCATTGGGCATGATACCTTGCAGACGGATCTCTTTCTGTTCGATATTCGGCTCCACCACCGGTATGGCCGACAGCAGCGCCTCCGTGTAAGGATGGTACGGGGGTTCGAACAAATCGTCGGGCGTCCCGACCTCGCAAATCCGGCCCACGTAAACCACCATGACGCGATTGCAGAGATGGCGAATAACGCTCAGGTTATGGCCGATAAAAATATAGGCGATATGGTGCTTGCGCTGAAGGTCGATCAGTAAGTTGAGAATTCCGGCCTGAACGGAAACATCCAGGCTTGAAATGGGTTCGTCCAGGATTATCAGTTCCGGTTCGGTGGCAAACGCCCGGGCGATGCCCACCCGTTGTTTCTCGCCGCCGGAGATTTCATGGGGGTAGCGTGAAAGATAGCGCTCAGTCAGATTGACCGTTTCGAGCAATTCGACGGCTTTCTGATGTCGTTTAGCTTTGGGAACTATTTTATAGAGAGCCAGGGGACGGGTGATAATTTCTTCAATCGTTTTTTGGGGATTCAAAGTCGCTTCGGGATTTTGAAAAACCATCTGAATTTTGCGGCGCATTTCTTTACTGCGCTTGCGCACCATGCCGATCTTGTTCCCGTCATAAGATATCTCACCGTCGCTGACATCTTCAAGGCCGACGATACACCTGGCCATGGTGGTCTTGCCGCAGCCGCTTTCACCCACGATACCCAGTATTTCACCTCTTTTACATTCGAAACTGGTGTCATCAACCGCGCGCAGGTCTCCGCGCTTGGTGGGATACACCTTTTTAAGGCGGTCCGCTTTGACCAGAACTCTTTTGCTGGGGCTGCTTGCACGCAGGTTTTCATATTCTTCAGCATCGTCCGGAGCGTCGAATTCGGTAAAATAGCACTTGGTGCGACGGTTTTCACCGCACGCTATGAAAGACGGCGCCTGCTGATGACATTGTTCCTGGGCAAATGTGCAGCGCGGTGCAAAAATACAGGCAGGTTTCAAGTCGGCCAGATTGGGTAAAAAACCTTCGATGGCGTCCAGCTTTTTTTGCGTTTTATGCGTGTAAGTCTTGGGGATACATTTTAAAAGCCCTTGGGTGTAAGGATGCGCGGGGCTTTTGAAAAGCGATGCCACATCGCCCTCTTCGACGATTTCACCGGCATAAATGATAGCCACGCGATCACAAAGATTTTTCACCACGCCCAGATCATGGGTGATATAGAGAATGGCGGTTTTGTGTTTTAATTTCATCTCCCGGATCAGATCGAGGATACGCGCCTGGGTGGTGACATCCAGGCCCGTGGTAGGCTCATCCATGATCAGCAATTCGGGGTTGGTGCAAAACGCCATGGCGATTAACACCCGCTGTTGCTGTCCGCCGCTGATCTGATGGGGATATTTGAGAGCGGTGAGTTCAGGCGCGGGCAGGTGGACCTGGCCTAACATGGCAACCGCTCTCTTATGGGCTTCATCGCGGTTCAGCTTGTAATGGATTTTCAGTATTTCCGCCACCTGGTCTCCCACTCTGTGGCTCGGATTGAGGCTGGTGAGCGGGTCTTGAGGAACCATGGAAATTTTAAGCCCTCGCAGGCCCAGTAATTCCTTTCTGCTCATCTTCATGAGGTTGGCACCGCTGAAGGCAATATCACCGGAGTCAATTTCGCCGTTACTGGCGAGATATTGCATGACGGCATACGCCACCGTGCTTTTCCCGCTGCCGGATTCTCCCACGAGACCGAAGGCCTCGCCGGCCCCGATTTCAAATGAAATGTCGCGTATGGCCGGGAATTTCACTGCCCCGCTGTAATAGGTGATGTCAACACCGCTGACGGATAACACCGGCGTTTTTGTCGATGCGTTGCGGGCGGTGTCCTCTGGGGATGTTGAATTTTCGTTTTTCATACCTTGGCCTCCTTTTTACGAGAGCCTTTGGCCAGCAGGATATCTTTCAGGCCTTCTCCGAAAAGATTGACGCCGATTACGGCGATGACGATGGCCAGACAGGGAGCGAACACCGGCCAGGGGGTTTCAAACATGTAGGTGCGTTCACTGTAGGCCATGAGGCCCCAGTCCGGCGTTGGTGGCGGCGGCCCCAGTCCGATATAACCCAGACCGGCCGTCAAAAGGATCGCATACCCCAGGCGAATGGAGCCTTCCACGATAATGGTGGGCCAGAGATTGGGCAGCATTTCCCTGAAGATAATATAAAAGGAGGACTCTCCGCCCACCTTGGCCGCATCGATGTATTCCATGTGGACGATGTTCAGCGCCTGGGATCTGACGACTCGCGTTACCCGTGGGGCATAGATGATGCCAATGGCAATGATGCCGTTGACCATACTGGGCCCCAGAACGCCGATAACCAGCATGGCAAAAATAAGGGTCGGGAAGGACATAAAAATATCGTTGATGCGCATCATGATATTATCCGTGCGTCCGCCGAAATAAGCGCTCGTCGCTCCGAATATAATGCCTAAAAAGAGCGCTATCAGTGTGCTGGTCGATGCGATGAGCAGCGTCGTGCGAGTGCCCATCATCACCCGGCTTAAAATATCCCTTCCGTAACGGTCGGTTCCCAGAAGAAATTCGGCCGAGGGCATTTCTTTCAAATGTTCATAATACATTTCCTCGGAATCGTGAGGCGTAATGTAAGGCGCGAATATACCGATAAAAACAAAGCCTAACAGAAGCACAACGCCGATGATTAAATTAGCTGTGAAATTAATTTTAGAAAGCCGGTTTTTTAAAAATCCACTGATGGTTTCCTTAAAACCGGATTGGGTCGAATCATTTTTTGACATGGGACACCTCTTTTTTTAAATTTCAAAATACAAAAAATCAAAATACAAATAAATCCCAAATTACAAATCTCAGGCTGTTGACGAAACTTATGGTATTCATACGGAACGGTATCAGTGATTTATTTGTTATTTGCTATTTGGATATTGTTATTTATACGCACGCATCAAGCATATTTAATACGCGGATTCAATTGCGTGTATAAAATATCGGCCGCGATATTGGCAAAAACATACGCGGATGAAATAACGATCATTGTTGCCATGATCAGGGGTACATCGCGGAATTTGAGGGCCATGATCATTAAATTGCCGATGCCGGGATACGAAAACACCACCTCAATGATAACGGTGCCGGCAATGATTTGTCCGATGTTAAAAGCGATAACCGTAATGGCCGGTAAAAGGCCGTTGCGGAGCGCGTGATGCAAAACGACATCTCGCGGAGGAACGCCTTTCAACACCGCTGTACGCACATAATTTGTTTTAAGCTCTTCGATCATTGACGCGCGGGTCTGTCGGTTTACGTAAGCGATGCTTTCAAAGGCCAGGGTCAGACTGGGAAACAGAAGAATGCCGAAATAGGAGGCCAGTATTTTGAACATACCCATTCCATCCATATCCAGGGCGTTAAAAGCCGCGGGAATCCAATTCAGCTTTACGGAAAAGATGTAGATAAACAGCGAACCGGTCAGAAAGGCCGGCACGGAAAGCATGGAAAGACTGACAAAGGAGATTCCCTGATCTATCCATGTTTTTTCTTTTACGGCTGACAATATTCCCAGCGACAAGCCGAAAACAATCATCATCAAAGATGCCGGAAAAGCCAAAAGCAGCGATGTCTTCAGGCGATCAATCACCAGCGGTGCAATGGGCGCTTTCATAATATAAGAGGTGCCCAGATCACCGTGAAGCAATCCGACAGCCCAGTTGAAGTATTGTTGATAAACGGGCAGATGCAATCCCAACTCTTTGCGCAACTCATCAATCGTGGTTTCTCCCAGGGATTGCAGGGCGATGCCGCCCAACATCATATCAACAGCATCCCCCGGCATCAGTTGGCAAACACCGAAGATAATCATTGAGATAGCTATGAGCGTGATTGCGGTCGCCCCAAGTCTTTTTATGATGAACGGAATAAAATCTTTCATGATGTAGTTCCTATTTTAGTATTTTAATCCTTAAATTCAAACCACGAATGAACACCAATGAACACCAATGAACACTAATAAAAAAAATAAATCATTCGTGTCTATTCGTGTTCATTAGTGGTTCATTTGAGAAAGGCGCTAAGTTTTCTGATCACACTTTACGAACTCAGCGCCTTTACATGAGAATTTACCTGGAATAACAGACCCCATGATTCAGAAGGTCTATTTTTTCTTCCAGATGCTGTCCACATATAAATAGGTTATCGGATGCACTTTCAGTCCCTGAACCTTGGGGGATGCCGCGGAGTAGAAATTTTTGTAATAGGGAATTAGGGTGACGCAGGCGTCGCTGACGATCTTTTGAACCTGGCCATAAAGGGCTTTGCGCTTTTCAAAATCGCTTTCGCTTTCGGCCTGGTCTAAGATTTTGTCAAGTTCGGGGTTGCTGTAATGGGCTTCATTGGAACTGCCTTTTGTATAATAATACGGTTTCAGGGAGGCGTTGATGGTACCGCGGCCACCCCAGTTGCTGGCGATGAAAGGCGCTTTAAAATCATAATCGGTCCAGTAGCGGGAGATGTCGATCATTTCGACGTCAATAACGATACCGGCCTTTTTCGCCATCTGCTGAAACCCGACGGCCATTTCGGACATACCCGCCCGGCCTGCACTGGTATATAGTTTATAGTGTGTTCCGGGTTTGACGCCGGCTTCGGCCAAAAGTTTTTTGGCAAGCTCAATATCCTGTTCTTTCGGTTTTATATCTTTGTTGGCATACGCATGAAAAGAGGGAATCGGCTGGTCGTTGCCAATGGTTCCCATGCCTCCGATGGCGATATTCAGCATCGCTTTTCTGTTAATAATGTAGGCGAACGCCTCGCGGACTTTCGGGTTATGGAAAATTTTCATCTGTTCAGGATCCTGTCCCTTGGCGAGTACCGGTTCAAGGTTTAAAACCAGTGGCTGGTAGCCCAGGGTCGGGCCGCCTGCGATAACGACCTTGTCTGATTTTTTGGCCGTCGGAACCAGATCATAGCTCAGGCGATACATGATGTCCACGGAACCGCTCTGAATCGCAGCCAGTTGCGATGAATTTTCCTTGATGGGCAGGATTCGAAATTCATCTACATAAGGCAGGGGTTTGCCGTCTTCGCCCATGAGAAAGTAGTCTTCATTTTTGACCAAAGTGGTAACGCCGCCCATCTGCCATTTTTTGAGCTTAAAAGGGCCGCTGCCGATAGGTTTGGTGTTGATATCTTTCAGATTCTCTTTGGCAATGATACGGGGGTAAACACTGCCCAGATCCACCGGAAGATCAAGATACGGTTTTTTAAGTTTAATGATAATCGTATGTTTGTCTTTGACAATGACCTCTTTTATGGGGCCGATTTTGGAAAAACCTCGTGGAGATTGCTTGGGATCAAGCACGCGATCCAGGCTGAACTTAACGTCTTCAGCCGTCACTTCCCGGCCATTGTGAAATTTCGCTTTTTTATTAAGATGGAACGTCCATGTCATGGCGCCGTCGGTATGCTCCCACGACTCGGCCAATTCCGGTTTGGCGGTCAAATCAGACCCGATGCGGGTCAGTGTGTTGAAAATGTGGAAAGTGGCATGGTAGGATTCATCCCCGACCACTTTATGCGGATCCAGCGTTTTGACGGAAGAAGCGGTGCAAAGCTTTAGAACGCCCCCTCGTTCAATAGCAAACACCTCGCCGCCGCCTATCAGAGCGAAGCAAAAAAGGGCTGAAAGCAAACATCTTAACACTTTTCCGGGTACTGTTTTCATAATCAATCTCCTCTATTAAAGTTTATAAAACAACCATGCCCAAAGGGCCTAACGAAAAACAAAATTTGGCATCCTTCATTTGTTGGTTTACACTTTTTAATGTAGGGTGGGCAGAGTGTAA
>JAOZRC010000103.1 GCA_029940345.1 Desulfobacterales bacterium | reverse complement strand
TATTTATTGCAAAGCATTGGGTTTAATACCCCATTGCTTGCGATGTTAAAATTGGTTTAATCCTTTGTCGATACCCCGTCCGCTTGCGGCGGGGTTATTCATTGCATGTATTTGTTTGGCGGCTGCGTTTGCGCCAGTGATAAACACGCCATTGCTTAATAGCATATAGAATATGGCGATCAATTATCGTATGAGCGTCCTTATGAGCAATCGACTCAAAATGTCCACTGCCTATTTTCCTGGGCCGGATATGTCCCGCCAGAAGGATTCGTCCGCAATTATCATTCGGTTGTCAGCCGTGGGTTCCAATATGCATAAATACCCATTATTGCCGAAATATAGTTCTGATTTTATTCTCTTGGTTTTTTTTCTTCCGAAATGCAGTAATGCGTCAGGTCCTCCCTGTTTTCTTACATAAAGCTGTAAATTATTTTCAAGCATCTGCTGCATCATGCGAAAAAACCGAAAAAATTCAACCTGTGCGGTTAAGAATTATTGCTGAAAAAAAGCCCTGAAAGGGCATGTTATTAAAGCTCAGGGCATCGCCCTGGGGACGATTGTATGTGACCATTAGCCCTGAAAGGGCGGGCTAGTGTGTGGAAGGCAGAGGCAACTGCCGCTAGTGCGCCCTTTCAGGGCTGATATTATAACCTATCCTGACCCAGGGCGATGCCCTGGGCTTTAATATTTCGCGCTTTCAGCGCTAACCGCACAGGTCGAAAAAATTCGACTTGCCGGCGCCATTACAGCCAATTAGCACATTGAGTGTTCCCAGATCAATTTCACATTCAGAAATGGACATGAAACCTTGCAAAACAATTTTTGAAAGCTGTGCGGATATTATGACGGATTTCATCGTTTTAGCTCCTGTTCTTTTGTTGTTCGAGCTTCAAATTTATGGCTGCCAACAAACTATATCGGAATTGTCAATATAGCGATGGCACCCTGATCCGTGTTGTTTTCCAGTTTGACAGAGCCCTTATGCAGGGTGACAATCTCCTTGACAAAATTCAAACCCAATCCCGTGCTTTTTTTGCCGCTGTCGGGGCGCTGCAGCGAGAAAAACTTATCAAACACTTTTGAACGGGCATAATCCGGAATTCCCGGGCCCTCATCGGTTACGATGAAATGAAGCAGCCCGTTGTCTTCACCGAGGGCAAGTTCAATGCGGCCATGCACAGGGCTAAAATCGATTGCGTTTTGCAACAAGTTGGCGATGGCCTGGTAAAGCAAAAAGGAGTCACCCTTGACAATCAGGTCATCCGGAATATTTACCACAACCGTCAACCGCTTTTGAGTGCATAAAGGCTGCTTACTTTCCAGCACGGCTTTGACCAAAGTGCCAAAGGAAATATTTTCTGTTTTTTTCAGAATTTTCAGATTTTCCAGTTCGGCAAGTGCCAGCAGTCGGTCAATAATAGTCTGAATGCGGCCGGTTTCATTGCGGATATTGGCCAGGAAACGCGCCCGTTGTTCAGGTGCCATTTTTTCTTCCAGCAGTTCGGCCGCACCGCGGATGGCCGACAAGGGGCTTTTAATTTCATGGGTCAGGCTCTGAACATATTGTTCCACATACTTGCGGTCTTCCAGGGCTTCGCGCATCTTTACAAACGCGGCGCCCATCTCCCCGATTTCATCACGTCCCAGTTTGGGTGGTTCCACACGTTTGCCCCCCCTGATATCATCAGCGTATGTTTTCAGCCGGATAATCGGAACGGTAATCCAGATTGAGGCCAGCAAGCAGAGGATAATAGCTGCAACTCCCGCCAGCAAGGCCACGTTGACAATCTCCGGCTTGGCTGCTTTTAAAAAGCGGTCCACCGTAGTCACCGGCTTGGCCACGGTGAGCACACCGCTAATTTTATTTTTAATTATAATCGGGGCGGCCACAAAAAGCACCGAAGACTCCGGAATATCGGGGTCGGCCTGGGTTGAGCGTGCACCATACCGGCCTTTCAACGTCAAATATACGTCCCGCCAGCGGGAATAATCCGCTCCGACCTGCTTTGGGTCCGCGGAATGAAAAATAACCTTGCCCTTGGCATCGGTAATATAAACAAACATATCCACATCAGTTTTAAGCAGATCGTAAATTCGGACATTCAGATTGCGTTGGTGAACCGGTGCGAGCGCCAGGGTGAGCCGCTTGGAATCGAAGCGCTCGGTTTCAATCTCATGAGCGATCAGCGCTGCCAGCAAGTAGGCCTGGTCCACCAAAGGATCTTCGACGCCTTCCAGGTAGCGGGTGCGCAGACTGTCCTTCATCCAGTTAACCGGATAATAAAAACAGATCACGAAGATCGTCAAATAACATAAAAAAATACGTGCGCCCAGTTTCATAAATCCTCTTTTAAGGCATATCCACGGCCTCGATGGGTGATAATCGCTTCAATCTCCGGTTGCAGCGCTTTTAGTTTGGCGCGAATATTTTTAATATGCGCATCCACGGTGCGGTCCATGCTGGCTTCGGGTTCCTCCCAAACCATTTCCATCAGCTTATCGCGGGAATAGATATGTCCCGGACGACGAATAAAGGTCTTCAAAATCCGATATTCGTAACGGGAAAGGTCCAGTGTCTCTCCGAAATATTGAATCAGCCGCCGGGACTGGTCGATTTGAAAAACGGAAGCGCCCATCGACGTGGGCGATGCCGTGCGGGTGCGTCGCAGCACCGCCTTGACCCGCGCCGTTAATTCACGCGGACTGAACGGCTTGGTGACATAGTCATCCCCACCGATTTCCAATCCCACAACCCGGTCGATCTCATCGGCCCGGGCGGTCAAAAAAATGATCGGCAGCGTGTGATCCTTGCGTATCTGCTTGCATAATTCCAAGCCGTTGATATCGGGCAGGCCGATATCCAGAATGATCAAGGCAATCGCCTCTTTTTGTAACAGATCGACTACGGGAGCGCCGGACGATAGACAGATCGCATCAAAACCATCTGTTTCCAAGGCATATTGGATCGTATCGGCAATGGCGGGTTCATCTTCCACGATCAGAATCTTGGGTTTCATGGGGTATATATATCCTTTGCTATTTGATCGCGATTCATTTGCTTTTTGGGATAACAGTCCTTTCTTAAACTGATATCGTGTGAACGGCAACCCCGTTGAACGAAATAAAAAAGAACAGATATCAAAAAACTGACACCGATCACGGTAAGGAAATGTTCCATAAACCGGTCGGGATTATTTTGCCAGGCACGCTTAATCAAAGGTATCCCCAAAACAATGGCGCCATAGATCAAAAACGGCATCCAGCTATTATTCAGACACATGTTATTGATTTTATATTTAATATTAAATCGACCCGTTACAATTTTCTGCGTTAGCCAGTAAAACACAACCAAGCTTAAAAAATAGACGACGATTCCCTCGAAGCGATGGATCCGTTCCGGGTTCAACCAGGTCTGGCCGAGATCAGCTTTAATCGTATAAATGGCAATGATTATCCTAAGAGCGTTGACCATGATTGTCGCCAGATAAGCCAGGGCAAGGCTTCCGGCCAGCCAAAATATTTTGTGACGCGTCTTTCTAAAAGAATTCAAACCCGTGAAAGCGGCCAGAACAAAAGCGGCAATCATAAAATTAACCCCGGCACAAGACGGTGCGATAATAATACGACGCGCCCGGCTGATATAACCGCTGCCGGACTCAGGTTCGAATTCGACAGACGTGATGAATTGGCACAGTCCGGCGGTGGGTTTTAAAATCCATTCCAAAGCATCGCTGCTAGCGCGACTATAGTGAAATTTCAATCCTAAGGCAATCATTAATACTATCAGATAATAGATGATCTGATCTGATCTCACAAAGTTGTATGAACGGACTTGGGTTTGCATGATGGATCCTTTTTCGTACAGATTTTGTATCTTTTTGTCTTGTTCCAAAGCTCCAGCGTTGGAACACACCTCACGGACGCTGGAGCGTCTAAGAAACGTTCCAACGCTGGAGCGTTGGAACGAGAAAAATTCCATGTTTTGTTAAATCCCGAAAGCGTGTTTTGATCGTCGGTAACGACGCATACCGATCACAATCATCACAGCCAGCACCAGCAAAACCGTCAGTTCCGGTTCGGGTGTGTTGCTGCACGTTCCGCCGCCCACTGCAAGGTTGGAAACGTGCTTGGGCAAAGGCAGTGGTTGGGTGACATTTTTGGCCTTGGCTTTGGGATTGCGCACCACTTCATGCACACCTACAAAAGAGGTGTACGCTGTCAGCAGGTTGTAGGTCAGCCCCATGTTGGTGATTTCGGCCTGGTTTTCAGCATTCCCCTTTTGGACATTGAAATCAGACAGCCGGGCGATCCGTTTGCGCGCCCAAAGATAACTCAATGTCTGGCCCGTTTCCCGTGGAGTATGGTCGGCAACCTTAAAATCGTGGGTATAATTGCCGTCACCACTGACCCCATCAACCTGAATCGTTCCTTTGAGCACACCCCGCCATTTACCGAAAACGATCACCGGTCGCTGTGCGAACAAGTCCGGAATTGAAATCGGTTCAATATCATACGCATCAAAGCCGTCATACTTTATGCTAATATTGGTGAGCACCGGTGATTGAACGTAATCTTGAAATTGGCGGGCCACCTGACCGGCGTCCGATGGTTTGGTCACAATAAACGGTTCGCCCTGGCCGGACTTGGCCATGCCTTCGATCAAATAGCGGTTCACGCTGCTTCCGATACCAAAGGCAAACACATTGGTTTTGTTCAGATTTTTTTGAATCAGGCGAAAAACCTCTTTTTCGGCGCCGATATAGCCGTCTGTAACAATCAGGATCGTGCGGGAACTGTTTTCATCCTTTGGCAGATCCATGCCTTTTTTCAAAGCGGAATATAGACGGGTGCCACCGCCCCCACGCTGTCTTTCAATCAGGTGTACCGCCTGGCGGATATTATCCGAAGTGGCCGGCAGAGACGACGAAGCCATTATTTTCGAGCTGCCTGCGAACAAAATCACATTGAACCGATCCTTGGCTTGCAGGTTGCCAATCAGACGGGTCAGCAGCTTTTTCGCTGTATTTAGCGGAAAACCGTTCATTGAACCGGAAATATCCACCACAAAAATATACTCGCGCGGCGGCAGGTCAGTAGGTTTTACCCTTGCAGGCGGTTGCACCATCATCAGGAAAAAGTTTTCATCCTGACCGCGCTGCAGTATCAGGCCGGAGTTGATTTTTTGGCCCGCCAAACGGTATCTTAAAATAAAATCACGGTCGCCGCCTTGTTTTTCCGTATTTTTCAATTTGATACGCGCCATTGTTTTGTCTTCCCAAGTGATGTCCGTATCATGAGATGTGCATACCGCTTCCTGCAACTCCATACCGGCGACCAAATTGACATCGATATCAAAAGCCGTGGGTGACGCAACGCCCTGTTTCAGATATGGATTCTTAATCCAGCGGTCGATTTCGGGCGCATTGGCCGCGGGTTGGTCGGAATAGCGCGGACCGACCACCGTGGGATAAACAAATTCATAAACACCGTCCGTGGGTACCAACAATTCGGTGTAATGCAGCTCAATCGCAATCGTATCGCCAGGCATGATATTGGCCACACTCATTGTGAACACGTTGGGACGCTGCTGTTTCAGCAAGGATGCACTCTTGCCCTGTTTCTTAGCGGTATCAAAGGTTTGTTGGGCCAGTTTACGCTCCTTAATTTGGGCCTTAATAATAGTCTCACCGATGGTCATGGTCATGCCGTGTACGGCCGCCCGGGTCGAAGCTGGAAAAATATAGCGTGCATTGATCGGTTGGGGACCGTCATTGGCGTAGGTTTGCCGGATCACAACATCGGCGATCACGCCGTTGATATTGACCGTGGCATGGGTTGATTTTAAAGGAAATTGTTCTACGGCAGCGTCCTCGTTTTCGATAAAAAAATAGGGCGATAGGGTTTTGGACAGGGCCGTTTTACATTTTCCGGCCGACGGAAAACACAATAAAAGGCCAAGAAATACGACGAAGATAGTAAATTGGGGTTGTTTGGACATCATTTTTTCCTCCTTGTCTGCAATTAAAATTAACGTCAATGCGGTTTTTTTAAACCGCGCTTCAAAGTTGATCAGGATAATGCACCCTGGGGATGAAAAAACGATGAAGTGAAAATGAAAAAATGATGAAAAGTGATTTAAATGTTCGGTTTGAACTTTGATTGTGTCACTGAATTCGTAATATTTATATAAAATATAAATGTTTATTGTGAAATTTACATGAACAGTGATAGCGGTAAATATTTTATTTAGGTAGGCCCTTTCGTGCAAATTTTGTCCGCCATTTCACTTTCAAAAATGGTAATGTGAAAAAAATGAAAAGTTCAACATATCGGCATCCTTCATATCGACCCAAAAGTAGTTTACACTTTTTGAAGGAGTGCTAAAGCGAAGCTTTAGCGTATGGCACAGAATGGGCGCAAATTGCTGAGCCTTCGGTTCAGCACTCCGTCAAATTGTAAACCGGCAAATGGAGGATGCCAACATATCTTATTCAAATTTATGGGCTTGATCATAACTTCGGCCATTTGCCAGATTGTAACGCATTCTTTATGGCCGAAACAATGATCAAGCCCAAACTTAACACTTAAAACTTGTAACTGACGAGGTCTATACATACGCTGTTTTTTTCTTGACTTGAATCAGCGATCAGATTATAAATGCTTCAAAAAACGAGAGCAAGAAGCCCTCTGCCATCTATTTTAATATTGATTGAATAAAACGCGAACACGAACCTCGAAGGTAATTGTATCACGAAGATGCCCCGGTTTCGTGTTTTTTTTTGGGGAGGGGAAATGACCTATTTAAACAGTGCCGATGATAAATTAAAACACAATGGCCGGGACAAAGAAGCGGAGTTGGGCGCGATGCCAGGAGTTCACTTTCACGACTGAAAAAGCAGATCAGGCAAGGAGTAAAAACAAATGCACATTTCCGAAGGTGTTTTATCCGGTCCGGTGTTGGTTTCAGGCGCAGTCTTAGCCGTTGTCGGCGTCGCTATTGGTTTAAAAAGATTGGATTATGACAACATGCCCCGTACGGCAATCCTGGCAGCCGCTTTTTTTGTCGCATCACTGGTGCATGTGCCTGTCGGTCTGTCCAACGTTCATCTGATTCTCAACGGTCTTTTGGGGATTTTGTTAGGGTGGAGCGTTTTTCCGACGATAATGATCGCACTTGTGCTTCAAGGCGTTTTTTTCCAGTTTGGCGGAATCACCACCCTGGGCGTCAATACGGTCGTTATGGCTTTACCGGCGATTAGCGTCTATTACATTGTCCAATTCTTATGGCACAAAAAGCCATCTTGGATGTTGCCGGCGGCTTTTTTCGGCGGTTTTTTTGCCGTTTTTTTGAGTTCGATCATTTTGTATGCGGCCTTGATGTTCACCCAGGATGCGTTTTCAGAGGTGGCTGCGGTAGTCGTGATCACCCATCTGCCCCTGATGGTGATTGAAGGCATTATTACCGCTTTTTGCATCGCTTTTCTTAAAAAAGTGCAACCATCCCTTTTAATCGAGTCAGGGCTGCCAACGTAAATAAAAAAGTGGGGCTTGATCATAACTCACTTGTCGGTTTACACTTTGTCCCGTTAGGGACATAATATCTATAGAAAGATGCTTGCCAATACAATAAGTCCCATAGGGACGATATAGAAAAAAGTGTAAACTACATTGATGCTATTTTGAAGGATATCCGGTAATGATGTTCATTTAGCAAATTTACTGTGGAGAAAATCATGGAAAGCTTTTTCTTAAACAATCGGAGGCCATGCGGCCAAATCACTTTCATTGTCATCAGTTTACTGGTTTTCCTTTTAACCGCTGACACCGCTTTCGCCCATAAAGTGATTGTATTCGGCTATGTGGAAGGTGACACTGTGCATACGGAAAGCAAATTCAGCAGCGGTAAAAAAGCACAAAACAGCCGAATCACGGTTTATGATGTCCAAGGAGAGAAACTGGCAGAGGGGCGCACTGATCCTGACGGCGCATTTGCATTCAAACCGCCTCGCAAAACGACACTGAAAATAGTTCTGGACGCCGGCGCGGGTCATCGGGCGGAATGGGTGATTCCGCAAGCTGAATTTGATGAAGCGCAAACCGCTCATCCGCTATCTGAAAATCACCCACCGATAAATCCGGACGTGCAATCTTCAGTATCACCTCCGGTTACATCGACATTTACGTTAGATGACGTTCGAACTGTGGTCGCTAACGAACTTGAGAAAAAAATAAAACCGGTTCGCCAGATGTTAATGGACAATCAGAACCAAGGGCCTTCTATGCAAGATATCCTGGGCGGTATCGGCTATATTTTCGGCCTGATAGGAATTGCGGCCTATTTTCATTCTAAAAAGCCGTAAAAGTAAAAATATGATCCAAGAAGAATTTGCTATCGGAGAATCCTGCATCCATCGACTCTGTCCGCAATTCAGGATTGTGGGAGCTACCTTGTTTTCAACGGTGATTGCGCTGTCTGACCGTCTGCCGACACTGATTACCGGGCTGGTGATTGCAATTCTGTTCGTTTGTTTAGCCCGCTTGGATTCGCGGAAGGTATTTAAAAAACTGACCGTAATATGGGGTTTTCTACTCCTGCTGTGGCTGATTATACCGCTCACCATGCCCGGCCAGGCGCTCTTCAAACTGGGCCCGCTGACATTTACACAGCCCGGCGTTATGCTGGCGCTTGGGATTACACTCAAAGCCAATGCTATTTTAATACTATTCAGCGCTTTGGTTGCCACGATGAGCCTGGCCGTTTTGGGGCATAGTTTAGAGAAGATGGGGATATCCGCCAAGTTGGTTCTCCTCCTGCTTTTGACATACCGCTACATTTCAGTTATTGAGCAGGAATACCAAAAACTTCGGCGTGCCGCTGCAATCCGCAGTTTTCGTCCCGGAACGAATATGCACACCTACAAAACCTATGCCTATCTTATCGGGATGCTTTTTGTAAGAGCCGCCGAACGCGCGCAACGCGTCCATCAGGCCATGCGATGCCGGGGATTTAACGGAAAATTCTATTGCCTGCAGGAGTTTTCAGTTGCCCCGCGCGATTGGATAGGGTCGATGTTTATGTCACTTGGAATCGCAGTATTGCTTTTTTTGGAATGGGGAGGACTCATTTGGAAGTAGAATCTATCAATCGAAACGCGCACCCCAAAATCGACAATAGGCAGCCCCTGATCCGTCTCAAGAACATCTCTTTTGGGTATTTCGCATCCGGGCGCAAACTTATTTTGGAGAACCTTGATTTCGAACTCTATACGGGTGAACGGGTGGGGCTGCTCGGACCGAACGGCAGTGGTAAAACAACCTTGCTTCACATTATAATGGGGCTTTTAAAACCGTTGTCCGGCGAAATTGAAATTTTAGGGCGCCCGGTGCGCACGGAGAAAGATTTTCGCACGGTTTACCGTAAAATCGGGCTTCTTTTCCAGGATGCGGATGATCAGTTGTTTTGTCCCACCGTGTTGGAAGATGTGGCGTTCGGCCCTTTAAATCTCAACAAATCCAAAACCGAAGCCATTGCAATCGCCGAAAAAACGTTGGCATCCCTGGGTTTAGGCGGATTTGAAGAGCGCGTTACCCATCAGTTATCCGGAGGCGAAAAACGTTTGATCGCCCTGGCAACGGTTCTGGCGATGGAGCCTGAAGTGTTACTTTTGGATGAACCCAGCACCGGTCTGGATGACAACACACGAACCAGATTAACCCATGTATTGAACCGTATCAACCAGTCTTATATCCTCATTTCCCATGAAAGCCATTTTATGCAAGCCACCACCAACACCTTGTATCGGCTTGAAAATGGCAAGCTCATCCGCCAGGAAATGATCCATTCCCATCCCCACACCCATCCGCATTCAAATCATAATCATCAACATTAGTACGCTTAGAGCCTGTTTGAAAAGTCTTAAATCGGCTGCAAAAGCGTGAGAACGGTTCTGATTTCCGCAAATTTCATGGCAATAGGCCGGCTATTCCCTTAAAATTTGCGAAAATCAGCCCTCGCTCTCACACTTTTTCGCTTCGATCACGACTTTCCAAACAGGCTCTTACAAATTCGGCAACAAATCACACAGCAGGCGTACGCCAAAGCCTGTTCCGCCCACGCCGCAGTATGCGTCTCCTTTTTTAATATACGCCGGTCCGGCGATATCAATGTGCGCCCAGGGTGTGTCTCCCACAAACTCGGATAAAAACAGGGCGGCGGTGATGGCTCCTCCCCAGCGGGAACTGCTTAAATTCTTAATATCCGCAAATTCACTTTTTAAAAGCTTCTGATAATCTTCAGGCAAAGGCAACGGCCAACACCGTTCAAAGGTGCGCTCGCCGGATGTGACAATCGCGTCGCTTATTTTCTTATCCGAAGAAAACACGCCGGCAATTTTTTCACCCAGAGCGGCAACACATGCGCCGGTTAAGGTTGCCAGATCAATCATCATATCGGGCTTGAACAGATCAATGGTGTATGCCATAGCGTCGGCCAGTATCAGGCGTCCTTCTGCATCCGTATTGCCAATTTCAACGGTTTTGCCTGAATAGGTTTTAATAATGTCGCCCGGCCGGCTGGCATGACCGGAAGGCATATTTTCGACAATCGGAATAACGCCGACAGTTTTTACATCAGACTTAATTCGCGCCAGGGTGATCATGGTTGCGGCAACCGCGGCGGCGCCGGCCATATCCATTTTCATCGTATCCAGCGAACCGGTCGGTTTTAAATTGATGCCTCCCGAATCAAACGTGACGCCTTTGCCAATCAGGGCGACCGTTTTTTTCGCATTCTTCGGCTCATAAGACAGAACGATCATGCGGGGTTTGCTCTGACTGCCGACAGCCACGGCTAAAATTGCGCCGCATTTTTTTTGCTTCAGCTCTTTTTCTTTCAGCACCGTAATTTTCAGATTCACTTTTTTAGCCTGTTTGACGATTAATTTGGCAAACCGCGCCGGACGTTTATCATTCGGCGGTATGCTGACCCATTCACGCGCCATAATCGCACCGTCACAGATTCGCGCTGTCCGAGCCGTCTGTTTTTCCAATTCGGCGGTGACATTCCAAGCGGTCAACAGATTAATTTTTTTCAACGGTTTCAGCTTCTTTTTCTTTTTATATTGATCAAACCGATGGTTGCCAAGCAGGGCGCCTTCCGATAGAGACTCAATCAGACGATTTTTTTCCATACCGGTTTTTTTCGCTGAAGGAACAACTGCCGATACCGATGTCAGCTCTTTTTTGATGCCCATTTTAACCGCCTTACTCGCAAAAACGCGCCAAACTTCGGTGTCTGCATCGGCGGCTTTGCCAATCCCTAAAAAAATGACACAAGGTGCGCCGACATCCTCTGGATGATATAAAATTAACTCATCATTTTTCCTTCCTTTAAACTGCTCAATTTTCCTGGCTTTTTCCACAAGGCTGATAATCGTTTTTTCGGTGTGAATATTTTTATCCTCACATACCGGAATTACGATAGTTTCGGTTTTTTCTTTTTTCAGATTGATTGATTTTAAGGTTAGCATATTGATTCTCCTCTTAGTATCGAATATAGTATTCCAAGTTGTTGTTTAAACTGTCTGAATCAGATCATAATTGCACCTTGCTTTTTAATTGTCTGAATCAGAATTTACAGAATTTACAGAATTTAAGGATTTTCAGAATTTTTTCATTGCGTTTAGCTTTCTTTTA
>JAOZRC010000733.1 GCA_029940345.1 Desulfobacterales bacterium | reverse complement strand
CAGAGCGGAGGAACTGAGCGGAACGGTCCTTCGCAAATATGACGTGTTGTTCCACCATTCCAGCCATACGCGAAAAACATAATTTTCGCACTCCGGAACGGCATTGGCCATGTTTTTTGGGTAGACCCTACAAAACAGTGCAGGTAGTATAAAATCAAACCCTGATCCCATGTAACCCATTGATTTTATTGCCACGCACTATTTTGCAGGGACTACCGAAAAGCGGGTTTTTTTGATAACCGCTTCGGAGGACGAATATTTTCTTCCGAATTGGCCCCCTTATTGCAATACGGCGTAAGCGGAACAGCTTTCCGCTTGACATCTTCGTTCAAAACGATTCGCTCGCTAATGTAAAGTGGAAAACCGTTCCACTTTGGATGTATGAATACAGGCGTTAACTTGGCGGTCGTAAAATCGTCACTGACATTTAGGATTTGGCTCAATTATTGCAACTGAAAATAAACGTAACGTATCATAACAAAAGAAACCGCTAAAACATGGTAAACCGTAGGAAACCGAATAGTAAAAAAATCAGGCTGAATTGACAAAAATTGTCAGCCAAAGACCAAATTTAGGGAATACATTGATAGAGTCAATAAGTTGCGCCGATGGATAAATCACAATAAAAATCTGTAATAACCTGAATTCCGTTTTTATCAAATGGGTGTCTTTGCATCAATGCCCATTCATTTCGTAAGTCAGATGATTTCAAATTTTATATCTCCGCACCTCAATAAGATATGGCGGAAACCGTGTATGCGGTCATTTTTCACTATCTTACGGAAGCGCAGAACGCTTATACACAATACTTATGAACGCATTCCGAATCATACACCTTATTAGCAGTTAAGGAATAAAAATGAAAACCGTTTCCCCTTCAATCGCAGTAATCGGTTCAGGTTACTGGGGTAAAAACCTTGTTCGTAATTACGATCGTCTCGGTGTTTTAAGTCTTATTTGTGATAAGAATGAAACCATCCTTTCCAATATTAAAAAGAAACATCCGGCAGTCGAAGTTTGCCTGGCTTTTAGTGAAGTGTTAAATAGGGAAAATATCCGTGGCGTTGTGATTGCGACACCGGCCGAAACCCATTTTACATTGGCACGGGAATCTCTGTTGGCAGGCAAGCATGTTTTTGTCGAAAAGCCTTTGGTGCTGAATGAAAATGAAGCCGAAGAACTGATCGCTATCGCTGAAGATAAAGAACGCGTCCTCATGGTCGGCCATCTTCTGCAATACCACCCCGTATTTGTCAAGCTTAAAGAACTGGCGGTTAATGGTGATTTGGGCCGCATTAACTATATCTATTCCAACCGTCTCAATTTGGGTAAAATACGGCGTGAAGAAAATATCCTGTGGTCTTTCGCACCGCATGATATTTCCATGATTTTATCCCTGGCCGGTGAATATCCGGAAAACGTACTCACAATCGGTGGAAATTATTTGCATCAGAAAATCGCCGATGTCACTTCCACCCATCTTGAATTCCCCTCAGGCCTCAAAGCCCACATTTTTGTTTCCTGGCTTCATCCGTTCAAGGAGCAGAAATTAGTTGTCGTTGGTGACCAAAAAATGGCTGTTTTTGATGACACACGCCCCTGGGAGGATAAACTTTTACTATATCCCCATCAAATCAATTGGGAACACAATGCGCCCATACCGGTTAAAGCGGATGCGGAACGTCTTGAAATTCCTCAAGCTGAACCCATGCTTTTGGAATGTGAACACTTCCTGCAATCAATGGCTACAGGCCAAACACCGCGTACGGATGGAACCGAGGGCTTGCGTGTTCTGAAAATTCTTAATGCCAGTCAGGAGTCCCTTGATACAAACGGAAAAAGAATTTACTTTAAAGAGCATGCAGAAAAAACGCAATCCGCAGGTGATCTGACTTTTTATGCCCATCCGACGGCCATTATTGATAAAAGCAGCGCTATAGAAACAGGAACCAAAATATGGCATTTTTCAAAAGTAATGGCGGGCGCCCGGATTGGAAAAAAGTGCATAATCGGTCAAAATGTTGTCATAGAACGTGACGTCAGCATTGGCTCCCGGTGTAAAATCCAAAATAATGTGAGTATTTATAAAGGGGTAACTTTGGAGGATGGTGTTTTTTGCGGTCCTTCGATGGTTTTCACCAATGTCTATAATCCCAGGGCAGAAATAACGAAAATGAATCAGGTGCGTCCGACGCTGGTCAAAAAGGGTGCCACCATCGGTGCGAATGCAACCATTGTTTGTGGAATTAACATCGGCAGTTATGCCTTTATCGGTGCGGGGGCGGTGGTCACCAAGGATGTTCCCGATTACGCCCTTGTTGTTGGCAATCCCGGTAAACAAACCGGTTGGGTGTGCCAGTGTGGTGAAACGTTGAATGATGGGCTTGTTTGTGATGTGTGTGCCTTTAAATTGAATCAGGAAAAATGAATCAGGAAATCAGAGGCGCCTGAATAGGAAAGGATGAAATTAATACCTATTATTAAAAAAATCGTACCATGGTTTCTTATAGGGATTTTTGCGCTGATATGCTATTTCAGTCAGAAAAATAAATCCGTAACCGTCGATGAATTCAGCCATTTCCCATCGGGAATTTACAATCTAGTTACATCCGATTGGCGGATGGATCGTGAGTCGCCCCCGTTAATAAAGTGCTTTCCGGCCCTTACAGCCATTATTACTAAACCGGTTATAGGTATCAAACCGTTCGATCAGAATCCGAATATATGGAGTTTAGGCTATGATTTTATGTACAGAAATCAAGAAAAATATATACACATTTTTACTTATGGGCGTTGTGCAATCATTTTTCTGGGATGTCTCGGAGGGTGGCTGCTATTCAAATTTTCAGAAAAAATTTTTGGCTATAAAGGCGCATTGATTTCTTTATCACTATATTGCTTTAATCCGAATATTATCGCTCATTCAAGACTTACGACCATTGATGCCGGTGCAAGCTTTACAATATTGTTAAGTATTTACTGCTTTTGGATTTTTCTAAGAGAGGAAAAATTCCTTTTCCCTGCGGCCATTGCAGGCATCACTTTGGGGTTGGCTCAATTAAGCAAATTTACAGCATTACTTCTCTATCCCGTTT
>JAOZRC010000102.1:3366-11711 GCA_029940345.1 Desulfobacterales bacterium | reverse complement strand
TGAGTTGAGGAAAAGAGTGGGCTACAAACAAAGATTTATTGAATTAGGAAATCGCTATCTGTTTAGCAAGAGGCTTTTGTTCTATTATTATTGCTATTTGAATAAAAATTTAACACCTCCTCAACTTTTCAATTATGTGGGGGGGGAAGAATTTTTCGGACTAGGTAAAAGCTATTTTGATTTTCTAAAAAATCATGGCGGCGTGAAGCCAGATCATAAAATTCTGGATATTGGTTGCGGGATCGGAAGAGTGGCAATCCATTTTATTGATTATCTTGATGAAAAAGGTCAGTATGAAGGGTTTGATATCGTCAGATATGGCCCTCAATGGTGCAATTATAAAATTGCACGTAAATATCCCGGTTTTGCCTTTCGTTATGTGGATATTTATAATAAAGAATATAATAAAAATGGAATGTTAAATGCGGATGATTTTATTTTCCCTTATAAAAGTAATTTTTTCAATTTTGCTTTCGCCACTTCCGTGTTCACCCACATGCTTCCTGATGCTGTTTCTCAGTATTTAATACAAATTCAACGTGTTTTAGTTAATGACGGCATATTTTTGGGATCATTTTTTATTTTGAATCCGGAATCTGAAAAATATATGCCGAACTCCCGCTTCAATTTTAAACGGGTGAATAAACTTTATGGTGTTATTAATGAACAAAATCCGGAAGAAGCGATCGCATATAAAGAAAACTATTTGAATAAGATTTTTACAGCATCCGGATTCAGCGTAATTTCCCCAATCCTCTATGGCGGATGGAGCGGCCGGCAAGGGTTGGTGGGAGGCCAAGATATTATTTTGTTAAAAAAAGCTTCGGCACCTTGAAATAGAAATGCCTTACTTCAGATGTTCAAATAATAAAGTGCTGAATTCTATATCTCTGACTTCCCCTATGGTCACTATCATTATCCCCAATTTAAACGGCAAAAAATTCTTAAAAACCTGCCTTGATTCAATCTTTAAACAACAATTTCAGAATTTTTGCGTTATTATCGTAGATAATGGCTCGGATGACGGATCAGTCGAATTTATCAAATCCCAGTATCCGATGGTTTTTCTGATCAAGTTTGCCTTTAACACAGGGTTCAGTGCTGCAATCAACAGCGGCATTCGACAAAGCCATAGTCAATATATCTGTCTTTTAAACAATGATATTGAACTGGATCAGAATTTCCTGAAAGAAATGGTTGCCGTTCTTGAAGCGGAAAAGGGTATTGCGTATTGCGCCCCTAAAATGCTTGATTATTATACCCGTGATAAACTGGACGGTGCCGGTGATGGTGTTTTCAGAGCGGGCGCAGGATATAAACGGGGGAGTCTGGAAGAAGATAATTGGCGGTATAACCAGAAGTTGCCGGTTTTTGGCGCTTGCGCCGGAGCAGCTCTGTACAGACGTTCATTCTTTGACAAAACAGGTCTTTTTGATGAAGATTTCTTTGCGTATCTGGAAGATGTCGATCTGAATTTTCGCGCCCAGCGACTGGGATTGAAATGTTTATATGTTCCCCAAGCCAGGGTGTTTCATATCGGAAGCGCCACCACCGGCAGCGTTTTTAATCCTTTCACAGTTAAGTTATCCACTAAAAATCTATTTAATGTCGTAATTAAGAACTATCCTGCCACCTTGATCATTAAATTTTTACCATCCTTGATATTATACCATATATTTTGGTTTGGCATCGTTCTGTATAACAAACAGGTGAATGCCTATTTTAAAGGCATGTGGGGCGCAATCTCAGATTTGCCTAAAATGTGGCCAAAACGTAAACAATGGCTAAAACAGCACTCTGCTTCCGGGAAAATGTCAGAGTTTGAAATTGCGAAAATAGAAAAATCAGAAAAAGAAGTGATGGAGATGATTTTAAGACGCAGCCGGAAACGCAAAGGCCGGGCTGTCAAGCCAGTGGAATTTTATTTGAAATTATTTTTTTAACTGTCTGATGCCATTACATATTCCAATCCTCAATAACAAGCCCGGGAATTTTATCAAAATCACGGCGATTGCTCGTTATCAGAATTCCGTTAACAGACAGTACAATGGCGGCGATGCGTAAATCCTGAGTACCGATGCGCACTTTGTCAGCTTTAAGTTTTGCAAGGTGATGAGCGGCCTCAGATGTGAAAGGCAAGACATTGATGATGGAGAAATAACGCAATGTAGCCTGTAATTTCGCATAAGCATACACCAAATCATTTTTTTTCTTAATTCTGTTAATGACAGCCAGTCGGCCTCGCATTTGCTCATAAAGCGTAACTATCGTTGTGCAAACGGATTGGGCCGGTACGGCTTTAAGATGTTGTATAACGGTTTCGCGGCCGGCCTGCTGAAAAGTAACGCTGTCCGTATCTAAAACATATAGCGTCAATTTCACTCCTTAAATTCAGCATCCCTGGATGAATAAATATCATATAGCATCGGCTCCAGCATCGGATCGTCTTTAAACATACCAGCTGTCGTCAGCCACGGATTCGGTTTATTATATTCTTTTTGTGAACATTCCACGTCAATTGAAGTGATTTCAGTGGTATCCGCCCATTCATGGAGCATAATTCTAAGCTGTTTCATAGCTTCGGTACGGCTGGCACCCTGACCCTTACAACCTGGTGCCGCGGGAGCGACGGCTTCATAAACACCAGTTGAATAGCGATGTAATAAAACGGTGTAACGCATATTAATCCTCCTGATATTTCATTTCCAGATGGTGCAGCAAACATGAAATTTACAAGCATAAACAGGTATGCTATAAGGTTTGATGAACAAAGTCAAGACACTAAAATATTACGGTATGAAGTCAACTGTATATTACCATACTTTTCTCCATAACCGGACAAAGTGTAAATAACCGAATGAAGGATAATTTTATTATCACTAACAACATCATTCCAGATGATATATCCATATTTTGTATTATCGTAACGCACAATCCGCAAAAAACCGCATTTAAAAAAACTCTGAATGCTGTTTTTACGCAGGTGAAGCAGGTTGTAGTTGTTGATAATGATTCTGATCCCAAATTTATTGAATGGTTGAAAGCACAAAAGAAATGTGTAATTATTGAGATGGGCTTAAATGCCGGTGTGGGTGCCGCTCAAAACAGGGGCATCACCTGGGCGCAAAACCGGGGTTGCTCTCATATCCTGTTAATGGATCAGGATAGCGTGCCTTATGAAGATATGGTCGCCAATTTGATACTTGCATCTTTGAAGTTGCGAAGGTATAGAGATCAATCTGTTGTTGTGGGGCCACGAATTTTTGATCCGCGCATAGGAAAAAATTTTCCTTTTGTACGTTTTGGCTATTGGTTTGTTAAAAGAGAGGTTTGTATTAAAGGTACTGACAAAAAATATCGAAGAACCGATTTTTTAATCGCTTCAGGAATGCTCATTCCTGTTTCGGTGTTCAAACAGGTAGGGCTGATGAATGAAGATTTCTTTATTGACAATGTGGACCTGGAATGGGGTTTTCGCGCCCAACAGTATGGCTTTCCGCTATATGGTGTATGTGACGCCATATTGGAACATCATCTGGGTGATAAAGTGGTGGAAGTTAAATTGGGCCAAGGCGTGCGGATTTATCAACACCCTCCTTTGCGACAGTATTATATGATGCGCAATCGTATCATCCTGTATAAAAAAACATACAGCCCTTCGGGGTGGGTCATTCAAGATTTTTTCAGAATGATATTGAAACTGATTTTTGTGGTTCTTTTTTTCCCGGATCGATCCGCAAATATCGTTATGATCTATAAAGGAATCAGGGATGGATTTTTCGGTATTGAACATCGAACATCTGAAATCTGACATCAAATACTTAATTCTGAATACTGAAACCTGAAACCTCAACTTGCAGCCAGATAATATGCAACAACATAAAAACCTCATCGATATTATTATTGTCAACTATAACAGCACGGATTATCTGATTCTCTGTCTCAAGACTATTTATGCAACCCTTGCGGATTGGTCTGTGAATATATTTGTACAGGATAATAGTGATAATGATGATATTTTTAAAATCGAACCTCTTTTCCCGCAGGTTCATATCACGAAAAATATCCGCAATATCGGATTTGGCGCAGCGGTAAATAAAGCGCTGAAACAAAGTCACGCCCCTTATGCGGTTCTGTTAAATCCTGATTCTTACATTGTTGATCAATCCTTCGGCGCCATGTTTGAGTATATGCAGGCGCATCCCAATGTCGGTGTTGTGGGGCCGCGTATTTATGATGCGGATGGCACTGTTCAGGGATCGGCAAGATCGTTTCCCACACCGCTTACGGCGCTTTTCGGGCGCAATACGTTGGTTACCAGATTATTTCCCAACAATCCTATTACAACGGCCAATCTTTTAACCAAACAATCCGATGGCATCACACCCATGGAAGTGGGATGGGTGTCCGGCGCCTGCATGGTTGTCAGAAGAAAAGCGATTGAAGACGTTGGCTTTCTGGATGAGCGCTTTTTTATGTATTGGGAAGATGCCGACTGGTGCCGCAGGATGTGGCAGGCCAGTTGGAAAGTGGTTTATTTTCCCAAATCTTCCATAGTCCATTATGTGGGGGTCAGCAGCAAACAGCTAATTCCCCGGACGCTCATCGAATTTCATAAAAGCAGTTACCGGCTTTTTGCCAAGCATAGTAAATCGTTCCATTGGATTGTGAATAGCCTTGTGATTGCAAGTCTGGCTTTAAGATTGAGTATTGTCCTGATTTTTTCGATACCACACATTCGGCTCAAGGCTCAATCAGCTCGACTGGCACGGGAAAGAAGCGCCCAGGGAAAAGCGGATCATCTTGAAAGGCAGGCAAAATATCGAATCTTGCGCCTTATCGCTCGTTTGAATATTGGCGGCCCGGCAATTCATGTTCATTTACTGACCCAAGGCTTGAATCCCAGGCGATTTGAATCCACCCTGGTTGCCGGGAAAATCTCGCCCCAGGAAGGCGATATGAGCTACTTGTTTGATCCCACGGATACAAATCCGATTTTTATACCTGATCTTCAGCGAGAGGTAAACCTATTAAAAGATATCCTTGCGTTTTCAAAAATATTAAAAATTATTTACCTGAATAAACCGGATATCGTTCATACGCATACTGCCAAAGCGGGCTTCAGCGCCAAGCTGGCCGTGTTTTTATATAATTTCTTGTTTGATATGCGGATCAAAACCGTTCATACGTTTCACGGACATATTTTCAAATATTATTTCAGTGAATCAAAGTCGTTGATATTCATTCATATTGAACGTCTGCTTGCCAAAATGACGGATGCGATTATTGCCATCAGCGACTCTCAAAAAAAAGAGTTGGTTGATGATTTTCGAATTGCTCCGGCCAGTAAAGTTAAAACCATTCCGTTAGGATTCGACCTGCAACCTTTTTTAAACACAGGTGCGCTAAAAGGAAATTTTCGCAACAAATTCGGGATTGCTGATGATACCCTGCTAATCGGTATCATCGGGCGTTTGGTGCCGATTAAAAACCATCGCATGTTTCTTGATGTCGCCCGGCTGTTTTCAGATTTGAATCGCACTGGGAAAAAAATTGATGTCAAATTTGTTATTATTGGCGATGGCGAACTGAAAGCTGAATTGCAAACGTATTGCCGCAAATTAAACTTGAGCGACGATGTGATTTTTTGCGGATGGATGCGTGATATCCCTTCCGTGTATGCCGATTTGGATATTTTGGCGATGACATCATTAAACGAGGGAACACCGGTTTCGATCATCGAAGCCATGGCAGCCTCCGTACCGGTAATTGCCACTGAAGCCGGAGGTGTTCTTGATTTATTGGGTGAAGTGGATGAGACGGCATCATCCAATGGTTTTCGGGTGTGCCAGCGAGGACTGCTGTGTAATAAAAATGATGCCCCGGGATTTGCAAGCGGCCTGAAATATATGGTTGGCATGGATGATGACGCCAAGAACGGATATATTGAATACGCCTGCCAGTTTGTAACGAAAAGGTATTCTCAGCAGCAATTGTTAGAAAATATTGAATCGTTGTATCTGGAACTGATGGAGGGTTCGGTTTGAAGTTTTAAGTTTTTCTCGTTCCAACGCCCCGGCGTTGGAATAAAACTAATCTTAATCAAAGCGTGATTAGGATTAAGATATCCCTATCCTGTATCCTGTTCATTCTTTAATTCTGAAAATTCTGATTCAGACAGTTGCCTTGAACTCCAAATTGACCTATTTCAGCGGAACCGGCTCTGCCGTATCCGCCAAGATTTTTAAAGCGATAATGACCGTTGGCAGCCTGTCGTTTGTTGTCAGGGCGGTTGACGCATTGACCTATCTCTATGCGGCCGCTCTGTTCGGTGCCGGTGATGAGATGGATGCCTTGCTTATCGCTCTTCTCGCGCCTGTTTTTTTGGTCAATATTTTCAGCGGCGCTTTTCATGCCTCCTTTATTCCTGCCTATATCAAAGTCAGGCAAAAACATAAGATATGGCGTCACAGCGACCCTGAGAACCAAAACGTGTCCGCGCAACACTTTTTTGCAAGTGTGATGATGCTTAGTGTGGCGTTGCTCATCGTTCTGGCGCTGTGTTTATTATTATCTGCTTCTTATATCCTGCCGATTTTCGGTTCTGGCTTTAATCCCGTCAAACTGCAACTGACCCGCTCCCTGTTTTTTATCCTCATTCCGATTCTGCTGTTTAGCAGCCTGGCACGAATGTGGGCTGCGGTTCTCAATGCTGCGGAAAAATTCACCCTCGCCGCTGTATGTCCTGCGATCAGATCAATCGTGGTTATCGGGTTTTTGTTAATGATGACCCGTTATTGGGGGATTTATGCTTTCGGGGTGGGGATGGTGTGCGGCGCTTTTATTGAAATGTCAGTACTGGCGTATGGAATCAGACAGCAAAAGATTCCCCTCTGGCCTCGATGGCATGGTATGAGTGATCCTTTAAGGCAAGTTGTCAGACAATTTGCACCCATGGCGGCCGGTTCGATTCTGATGGGCTCCACCGAACTGATTGACCATTCAATGGCCGCAATGTTAGGCGCCGGCTCCGTATCGACTTTAAGCTATGCCAATAAAATTGTCATGTTTGTTTTGGTTATCAGCTCCGGAGCATTGGGGACAGCTATTTTCCCCTATTTTTCCCAAATGTCAGCGAATCGGGATCGAAAATCAATTGTTGACACGTTGAAAACCTACAGCCGGCTAATCATTCTTTTCAGCCTTCCGGTAACCGGGTTGCTTTATTATTTTGCCCTGCCCCTGGTCCGCATTCTATTCGAACGTGGTGTTTTTACACAAGCTAATACGCATCAGATCGCATCTGTCGTCGCCATATATGGTTTTCAAACAACGTTTTACCTGTTAAGCATTTTGGAAGTGCGCTTAATATCAGCTTTGCAGGGCAATCATATCCTGATGGTTTCCACTATGATCAGTCTGCCTTTGAATGTCATTTTAAACCATGTGTTTATGCAGTTTATGGGGGTTGCTGGAATTGCGTTGTCAACTGTACTGGTTTATTTTTGGGCGTTTATTTTTTTAACTTTTATGTTGTTCAGGATGATGAAAACGTTTCGCTAAAGCAAAAATGCAAATAATAACAATGTTAAAAACTTTGATACGCGCCTTGCAAAGCGGCCCTGAATACACCCGTTATGTTATCGCCGAAATATTTACGAAAATAATATATAAACCCTATAAATTCAGCGAATTCGGACGTGATTTTTTATATGATGCAAAATTTATAAGGTACTACGACAATTTAGCAGGAGCAGATAATTATCGCTCCTTTGATCGCAAATATACGTTAGATCAGTTGATGCAACTGGTTATTTCCGTGCCGGGTGACACCGTCGAGTGCGGTGCCTATCAAGGGGCTTCTTCATTTTTAATCTGTCAGCGGATTGTCGGCCTGAAGAAAAAACACCATATTTTTGATTCTTTTGAGGGGTTATCCGCACCAGGCGAGAAAGACGGCTCCTACTGGAAAAAAGGCGATCTTTCTACCAGTGAACGCATCATCAGAAAAAATTTGAAGCCATTCGATTTTGTCGTTTATCATAAAGGTTGGATTCCCGATACGTTTGGCAGCGTTAAAGATAATACATTTTGTTTTGTTCATTTGGATGTCGATCTTTTTCAGCCGACCCTTGATTCCTTAAACTTCTTTTATCCCAAAATGAGTGCTGGCGGCATTATCCTGTGTGACGATTACGGCTTCTCCACCTGTCCGGGAGCTAAAATGGCAATGGATACCTTTTTTGCTGATAAAAATGAAATAATTGTTAATTTGACCACGGGACAAGGACTGGTCTTAAAAGATGAACATCGAACATCGAACTTTCAACGTTCAACATCGAATT
>JAOZRC010000102.1:0-3266 GCA_029940345.1 Desulfobacterales bacterium | reverse complement strand
AACCACGATTCGGACTCATTTAAAGATGCCAAACCGCGTTTGGACTATATCCTGAGAACAATATTGCGTAAGCGAACGGCAATGTTTCAGAAGGTTCTTAATATCGGGGCAGGGGATGGCTACCTTGAATTCAGGGCGCTAAAATCAGGTATGACTGTTTTCAGCTTAGACCCGGATGCAATGACAATGCAGCGCCTTGCCGCCCGCGGCGTTCAATCCTTTCAAGGTTATATCGAACAAATGCCATTTGCCGATTGCAGTTTTGATTTCGTGATTGCTTCGGAAGTGTTGGAACATCTGAATGCCAGCCAATTCACACAAGGGCTTAACGAAGTTTTGCGGGTGATGGATCATAAGGCGTGGTTCATCGGAACGGTTCCCTATAATGAAAATTTAAGCTTAAACCGGGTCGTATGTCCCCAATGCGGTGAAAGGTTTCATCGATGGGGACACCAACGCGCTTTTAACCGTCATCGCATGGAAAATGAGTTAAAAGCTTTTTTTAATACGGTTTTGATCAGACGAATGGCGTTTGTATCTTTTAAAAAAGCAAATTTGCCCGGAATAGTTAAGAGCTTTATTCGACTTGTATTAGGACATTGCGGGTCGCCTATCGCATCACCCAATATTTTTTTTATGGCTCAAAAATCAGAAAAACCATAAATTATGAGCGATCGCTATCAGCCTCCATATACGATTACACCGCTTATTCTAAATTTGATCGCTGAGATTTGTGAGTGCATCGGGCACTATTTTATAAAATCAGAAGACGCTGTCAAACCGCGTCTGAGGCGTGCAAATCGTATCCGAACGATTCATGCATCCCTCGCTATTGAAAACAATGCCCTGACATTGGAACAAGTGACGTCGGTTATTGACGGCAAACGTGTATTGGGGTTACCGCGGGAAATCCAGGAAATTCGTAACGCTTATGCCGCTTATGAATGCTTGGAACGATGGCGTCCTGCTATTCTGAACGACCTTTTGGAAGCGCATAAAATTTTGATGCTCGGATTGGCCGATTTCCCGGGTGCTTTTCGTACCGGCGGAGTCGGTGTCTTTCGGGGAAAAGAAACTGCCTTTATGGTTCCGCCCGCGAATCGGGTTCACTTGCTTATCCACGATCTTTTAAACTGGCTGCAAAACACGCAGGAACACGCTTTAATCACCGGTTGTGTTTTTCATTATGAATTTGAGTTTATCCATCCGTTTTCAGATGGAAACGGCCGTTTGGGAAGACTTTGGCAAACATTGATTTTAAATAAGTGGAAAAAGATATTTGCATACATTCCGGTTGAGAGTATTGTTCAAAATCGGCAAGAAGAATATTATCACTTTCTTGGCGAGTGTGATCATCAGGGCGAATCAACATCCTTTATTGAATTTATGCTCAAAGCACTTCTGGAATCCATCCGTGAAATTTCCGGTAGCGACCCAGTAAGCGTTCAAGTAAGCGACCAAGTAATACGTCTGCTTACGCTACTGAATAACGGTTCCGCATCCGCAAGCATTTTAATGAACAAATTGGGGCTTTCTCATCGGCCGACATTCCGCAAGAACTATATCCAACCTGCGCTTAACAACGGCTTGGCAGAAAGAACCCAGCCTGATTCACCCCGCAGTCCGACACAACAGTATCGGATTACAGAAAAAGGAAAAAAGTGTCTGCTCTGAGTAAAAAAGGTGCAGTTCTGTTTGTTATCGGGTCTCTGAATATCGGTGGTGCCGAAAATCAAATGGTTCTTCTGGCAACGCACCTGAAAAAACGAGGTTGGCAATGCTATGTGTTTACACTTGAGAAACAAGGTGCTTTACGTTCTGAATTAGCCAAACAAAATATCTTAGTGCGCGATGGCGGAATGCGCAAAGGCGATCTTCGGCTTGATCTTAAAGGGGCACCGTGGAAAATCATTTTCGCTATGGGCGTGTTACTAAAAATGATTTTTGATTGCAAACCTGCAGTTGTGCATGCCTTTTTGCCGTTGGCCACATTTTTAGGTGCGTTATGCGGTCGCCTGATGAACGTTCCGTTGATAATTACAAGCCGTCGTGCATTGGGCAAGCATCAGGAACGCTATGCCTTTTTAAAAATTCCGGATCGAATCGCTAACCGACTCAGCCATCAGGTGGCGGTCAATTCCCAGGCGGTTTGGGATGACACCATTCAAAGAGATCGTATTGATCCGTCAAAGTTGGCTTTGATCTATAATGGAATCAGCACATCCCAATTTTCAGAAATGAATCCTGATAGGGTGAGTGTTCGCCGCTCCTTAAATATTCTTCCTGATGATAAAGTCATTATAACCGTTGCGAATCTTATTCCGTATAAGGGGCATTCTGACCTGTTTAAAGCGATTCAGATTGTAAGCCGGCGATTTGGCAATGTTAAAGTCTTGCTGGTCGGTGAGGATCGCGGTATTCAGGAAGTGCTGATGAATGAAATCACAGTTCTGAATATTGAACGTCATATTCGCTTTTTGGGCCTCCGGCATGATATTCCCCAATTAATGGCAGCCAGTGATCTGTCTGTTTTGCCATCCCATGAAGAAGGTTTTTCAAATGTGCTGCTTGAGTCCATGGCGGCCGGCCTTCCTGTGGTGGCTACAAGCGTGGGCGGAAATTCCGAAGCTGTCGTACATGGTGTCACCGGTTGGCTGACGCCGCCGCATCATCCTGATAAATTGGCTGAAAGAATGATAGACCTGTTAATCAACGAGAAAAAATCTGAAAAATGGGGCGAGCGAGGCAGAGTGCTTGTTAAACGCAAATTCAGTGTGGAACGGATGGTAAGCAGGCATTTGGCGCTTTATAACCAAATAGCCAGAGGAATTCCGGGAATACGACGCTGTTTTGTGAATAAAACCATAAACGATCATCATGTTAAACATGAAAGTAATACGCCACTTAAAAAGGAACCTTAATTATGAAAATCAACAAATCTTCGATCTTCTTGATTGTTACCGTGATTACCCTTCTGTTTATATCCAGCCCACATTCGGAGTACGCTTGTGCTGCAAAAGTTGAATTTTCCTATGACCTGCATGGCAATCTTGAGCAAGTCACCGACCCTGAAGGCAACATAACCAAATTCCGGTGGGATGATTCAGGCCGCCTAGTTAAACGTGATTCTCCGGACTCCGGCATCACCTTTTACGCGTACGATGCCGCCAGTAATTTGGTTGCACAAAAAAATGCCGACAATGTGACGGTCAGTGAAGCTCCACCGGCAGAGCCGGTGGCTTCTTGAGAGCCCCTGGAAGGGGCTT
>JAOZRC010000732.1 GCA_029940345.1 Desulfobacterales bacterium | reverse complement strand
ATGGGATGCCAGGTTTGTGAAGGCCATGGCATATCCGAACAGGGGGGCATGGCAAAAATATGCTGGTCTTGTCTTTGATTCAACAGGTGGATGACCTGCGACGTATCTCTGCTCCTGTAAGCTGTTATGGCTGCCATTGGGGAATCTCCTGTTCTGCCAGCCGTATCCTTGACACCGGCAACTTTAAAGCGGAAAATATCCAAATGCGTCAAAAGAACGGCGATCTCCTTTTCAAATTCGGAAAGGATCTGCCGGGCAGTCTCTTGCTTATATTGTTCTATTCCGTAGGTCAACGATACATAAAGTCGGTCATCCGATACGACAGCGAGGAATTCAATGTCAAAGTGCCGGGGGCGTCAGGGTCGGTGCCAGGCCCTGTTTTTTCCGCTGCGGGTTGGAAATCACTCTCTGTCGTTTTGGTATCCAGACGGCCCATATAATCAAAGGAGATTGGCGGCAGTCGATCCGCGCATCCGTTGGCGCGCTCTGCTGAAAAACTGAGATATTTTAAAATACCGTATCCGATCCCGCGGTTGGGGAACTTTCGCATTGCACTCCGAACGGTATCCAACTGATTTAGCGGATCGTCAGATCCGGAGATATCTGCAATGAAAGGGAACATGGCGGTAAACCAACCCACCGTCCGGGAGACATCCAGTCCCTTTATCACCTCGTCCCTTCCGTGTCTTTCCAGATTGAGTTGAAATTGCCGTAATGTTTCATCCTCGACTGCTGGCATAAGCTAGTACAGCAACAATTCCTCTGATTCCCAATTGCCCTTAGAAACTGTTGATGAAAATTGATAAACATGATATATAAGAAAAATTATAAAGGTATATGCGCCTCTTGAGTGCATGCTTCGGTCAGAGAAGCGGCATTAAAAAACATTTAGCATACTTCGGAGTCGATATGGATAGTAAAAACGGAAAAGATTACAAACAAAACTACGATTTCATAACGAAATGGATGGCAGCGGTTTTGCGAGGTGAGACGCCAGACTTTATCTCTGCTGATATCGGACGCATTGCGGATGTTTTCGCTTTTGAACCGACGGATATCAAAGTGCAGGCGGGACGAGTCGATATCATGGTGCGAAATACGACAGGCGGATTGTTCCATATCGAAGAGCAGCGCAATCTCAGAAAAACTCACATGTATCGCTTCGCGTCATACCATTTTTATGGGGCTGAACAATTGGGCGATGAGCTCACAGATATCATTATCGCATCCGGTGATGTATATTCCGGTGAAAAAGGTGAAAGGACAATATCCACGAGTTCAGGGACGTACACACCTGTTGTTATCGATTTGTCGGGCCGTGATGGATGGAAACGCCTTGCTGAAATCCGTGTGGCAGTGAATGAAAATGATCTAAGCGGGCTGGCAGAATTGGTGTTCATACCGTTATACGGCAAAGAAAAAGGCGCTGAAAGAAGCAAGCTGGCCGTTGAAGTTGTCGAGTTTGAAAAAAACTGCTGGATGCGGAGGTTATGGATATCAAATTCCTTGCCGCCACGCTGATTATAGCCAATAAAATGATAGACAAAAAGACACTTAACGAGTTATGGGAGGCAGTGAAAATGTTGGATATTATTGAACTTGCCCAGGAAAAAGGCATGGAAAAAGGCAGGAAAGAGGGGTTGAAAAAAGGCGAGGAAAAGGGGTTGAGAAAAGGCCGGGAATCAGCCCAGGAAATGGTTCTTGATACGATATTCGACTTATTTGGCAATATGCCGATTGAGATGATCGAAAAAGTCAAGTCTGTCACTCATTTCGATCTTCTTAAAATGCTCCACAGGCAGGCGCTGAAATGCAAGGATATCGAACAATTTCAGGACGTCTTGAATCAGTCGGTGACATCGTGATGCTCATATCGGAATCTGGTGTATTTCATCCTTTTATACTCAACCGAAAAGCAGCATGAAACACTGCCAAAGAAGTGCTGAACTTACACAGGAAAAATAAAATCTGGCCGCATAAGGTCGAAACATGAAATCATAAGTAAGACAGCGCTAAACTGTAAGTTCAACGCTCCTTTTTCGAACTGATGATATGACCCTGGCTTCTCCGAATTTGTATTGTTTTCGTAATTCTAAAGGACGATTCAAGAAGGTTTCCGGTTTTAGGTCAAAATCAGATATGATGCCCCGGATTGACAGTTCAATACGGATAATGCGTTTTTTCCTGTTAAAAAGAGCGATATAGCATCAATATAAAGGGGTTTTTAAAGCGTATTAAATATAATATCAATCAGTTGGCTTGGCCCGACCCCATTTCACATTTCACCATTTCAAACCCCATTTCAATTGCCATTTCAATTTCACCAAAGTGCCGGGGGCGTCAGGGCAATGCTGTTGAAATAAGGGCTGATGAAGCATATAACTTGTTGATATAATTAATACTAATAAGCTTAATTCAACAGTATTGGGAGTGAACGGTTACTGATGAACTGTATGCAAGCGGGACAGAACCGGATGATGAAGATTGGACATACTGGGCAGGAGCCTGCAAACTTCTGTTTCGGAGGCGAGAACAGTTGTATGGCGGGCATCGTCCGCTCATCAATTCGTATTAGGCATAATTTTTCTTGGCGATGCTCACCGGCTTACTTTGAACAGCTTATCCTAAAAGATATACGTACAACTCAGTCAAGATATTTCCAGTGAGCTAATTCCTGCACTTTTTGTTTTGATTTCACAAAATCACTAAAAGCCCGTACGGTCTTCTTTTCAAGGGAAATACGAACCTTTTTGACATCCTCTTTTGAAGCCAGCAGGGTCTTGTTTTCTTTCATGTTCAGTTCTTTCAAGGAATTCATTTACACCTCACACAGGTTATTTACGTAACATGAATATGGAATCATTTCCTTTGCCTCAACATCATAAGCAATAAATCGTTCCGGATCAATCGTCTGGCAGTCTCTATTGTTTAATAACAAAAAATCAGGATAATGGATTGCGAGAAAAGAAAAGATGTCATGAAAGTTTGCCGTTGCATCAAAAAGAATCTCTCCTGCAATTTTTTTCTTTTTAAACAAATCATGGGTTGAAACTTCACATATCCAGATAAACTTTGGCATTGCCATCTCGCAATATACA
>JAOZRC010000731.1 GCA_029940345.1 Desulfobacterales bacterium | reverse complement strand
TAAACTACCCATTTTAGCCGTGATGTAAGGTGTGTGCAGAGATTGTAGGGTGCGTTAGGCGTCAGCCGTAACACACAGAAATTATTGTCCAAATTAATTTTTAATATTAACATGGTGCGTTACGCTACGCTAACGCACCCTACATTTTGGGTAGTTTATTTTTTGGTAAATCCCTTATCAATATGCCGTTCCAATGGGACTCTGACCGAATCATAACATCATTTGACTACAAATATGCCGCTCTAACGGAGCTTTTAAGGAATGCTTTATTTTAACCGCACAGGTCGAAATATTTAAAAGTTACTTAGTCATCATTAAGCTATTATTGGGAAATCCCTTATGTTTGTCAAGATAATCAGAAAGTGAGTTAGGGACGTTCCAAAAATCAAACCACCAAATACCACTGTCTGAACTAGGATTTTTAGGATTGAATGATTTTGGGATTATTATTTAAGCATCTAATCTGTTCATCCTTAAATCCTCTAATCTTATAAATCCTAATTCAGACAGTGATTGACATCCCGTATCTTACGAATCATGACTGTATCATCAGCATAGCATGCTTATTATTTTTGGGAAATTTCTTAGAGGGTGTACTTTTCAAACACCCTCTTAGCGAGCTTATTTAGCGTAACTATTCTATGTTAGATAGGCAACCCAAATCACTTCTAAACAACAAATATATTTTTTCAATAATTTGTTACTGTTAGAATTGGACTCTGCCACGGCAGAGTAAGGCGCTATTAACTTAAAAAGGAGGAAGAACAAATGTTTAAAATCTCAAAAAATTTATTGGGTTTAACTGTCATCATCAGTGTTGCACTGTTGCTTTTGACTGAACAGGTGTATGGTTTTGATTATGCTTATTGTGAGGACAGCGCTTATTCGAGCGAAACAGAGTGCAATGATAAAGGTTCTATATGGAAAGAATGCACTTGCTATGATTCATCAGAGGTGGCGCAAAGTGGATGGAGTCATGAATCATGTGTATCATCCAGTTCTTTCGGATATTTTGAGGAATGCGACTCTAAACTGCCAACTACGACAACAACGACGACACCGCCAACTACGACAACAACGACGACTCCGCCAACTACTACTACAATACCGCCAAGTGACACTGATAACACGGATGAAGAAGCCATCAGACGGCAACAGGAAGAAGACGCCCGGTTGAAAAAATTGGAGGAGGCAAAAAAGGCCGAAGAGGAAAGACTCAGAAAAGAAGCCGAAGAGAGGGCCCGCAAAGAAGCGGCTACCAGACAATTCGATGCTTCTCAACAAAGCCAGGCGGATGCCAAAACAGATGAAAACAGGGTGTATGGCAAAAATCTTGGCAAGTTGGTGCATAACCGTGTCATGTATGTTTTTGCTTGGAGGCAAGGCTCTATCAAATCCGGGATAAAAACGGCGAAAGCAACCCAACCAACGCAAACACCGTATTTCAGAGGAATAGCATCCGGCGATAAAAACACGAATTACGGCTCCTGGATTACACCTGCGTCAACATGGATGAAAAATAAGAGCGCCACGAGTAAATATGACGGCAATCTGTTCACCGTTATGGCCGGCGGCGACTTCAAATTAACGGAAAATATTTTAATCGGTACGTCAGTGGGATATGAAAGCCTCGATCTGGACACCGATTATAACGATGGTTCTCTCAAAGACAACGGGTTTACCTTTGCGCCTTATTTCGGATATACAATTACGGATTATCTGATTTTTGACGTTATGTTGGGATACACCTATTTAAATAACGATATGGATCGCAACCGAAGCAGCGAACCCATCAAAGGCAGTTACGATTCGCATCGTTTTCTGATTAGCTCAAACGTTAACTATTACGCAATGTTTCAAAACTGGAATTTAAGCGCTGTTTTGGGATATATGTATGTCAATGAAAACGAAGATGCCTACCAGGAGATAGGCGGCTATGACTTTGATGTGGGCAGCCAGAATATTTATCTCGGTGAATGGCGCTTTGGCGGGCGAGCCGGCTATTTTATCAAGTCGTTCGAACCTTATATAAGCACGGCCTATCTTTACGATAGTGTCTGGAATAACGGCGGCAGCGATCGGGATGAATTGGAAGGTGTTCTGGGATGCAATTATTATCCCACCGATAATTTGATTCTGTCGTTTGAAGCCACCAACAGTTTCTTTCGTGATGATATTGAAAATACACGCGTTAATTTTAATTTGCATTTTGATTTTTAACATTAGTGGGCTGAAAAAATAAATCTAGCAAAAGTTCTATCTCATCAGTCATAAGTTCTCGTAACATCCTGAAATCATTGGTATTTTAAAAACGAGCGTAAAAATTCTAAATCCAATGAATTCAGTAGGTTAGCAAAATTTGCTTTCTAAATGGCAAACAACTTATGACTGTCGAGGTTCTATTACAGACCTCTACAGACCTCGTAAATTGGCATCGAAATTGTGCTGATTTTTTGGACACTTTTATCACTTTTTTCTATAAATTCCAAAAAATCAATTAAAATATATCTTATTAAATCAAAATGTTATAAAATTTGATGCTCGGCGCGAATGTCCAATTTGTCATGCCGAGTATTAAAATAATATATTATTTCAGTATGTTATATGAAATATATCATTTTGAATTTCCGAGGTCTGTATTAAAAGGAGGAGAGTATGAAAAAAGTCATTTTTATCATCATTGCTTTGTTCACTTCGATTTGTGTGGTTATGCCAGCGTCGGCGGAATACTGTGAGGTCAATAACAACGGCGTCTGTTACTATAACTATGAACCGTATAGTGGCGACTGTTCATCCATCCCTGAATGCGGCCCTTACCCTGAAGGCACTGGTCAATTTGACACGGTTTCCAGCACCCCATCTTCGCCAGAGTCGACTGAGCCGGATTATTCCTCTGAATCTGAGACCGAAATCCAAGATACGCAAAGCCAGGAGGGGCTGGCCTCAGCCACAACCAACGAAAACCGTGTGTCTTCAAACACAGTGGTTCGCGTTACATCTGCGCGTATCCGCACCGCTTTTGCGCCGCGACCGACACGGCAAACAGCAAAGTGATCCTGCGTTTGCACCGCTTCCACGTACAGGTGATACGGTTGTCAGCCGTT
>JAOZRC010000730.1 GCA_029940345.1 Desulfobacterales bacterium | reverse complement strand
TATACTCACAAAGGCCATAATTGGTGATTTTTTAATCTTATTCAAATCTAATGGCATAAATTTCAGTGTTCAGGTTTCAGTGTCAACAGCAACGCCCCGGCCTGACACCTGACACCAAATGCTGTAGTTTTTACATAAGGCGCATTTTAAAATCACCAATTATGACCGTGCTAAGTATATATTTCGCCTGGCGGATAAATTGAAAATTATCCAATAAGACCATGCGGAGTTTAACCGCTTATGAAGCAAAAACCAAAAACGTCAAAAACCCGCTGGCATCAACTGCTGGGCAAGTTGCTTGAAGAGCTTTTGGTTCCGGTTGGCGTCAAGGTGCAGACTGACTTTTCCGTGATGAGCGAACCGCCCAAGACCGATATTCTGCTACTTAGAAAAGAACATCGCCGATGGGCCAAAGCACAGCAAGAACGGTTGCCGGATGGCGTCAGGGACAGTCGTGCCAAACATATTTTGCTGGAATTCAAATACACCGAATCGGTAAATGAAAACGCTTTTCTTCAGGCGTTATGCTACGATTATTTATACCGGCGCACTCAGCATTTGAAAAGGCATGAGGTTCAGACTTTCTTAATCAGCTCGAAAACGACGCGCAAACCCACACTTGAAAAATACGGCTATTTTCAGTCAGATAAGAAAGGTGTATATCATAGTGCGCTCCCCCTGTTGCAATTCGTTCCGCTTATCTCTTTGAATGAGCTTTCCGATGAATTGCACAACGCTTACATCAAATGTTTCGCTAGCCGTCTGAAAGAGAAAAAATCGGCATTTGAAGCCTTGGCACGAAAGGGGTTTTCTACATTTAGTTTAGGTTTGCAGTGGGTTGTTGAAGGGCTATTACATTATTGGTTTGGTATGCAAGGAGAGGCTATGGAAATAGAATTAACGCCTGAAAAGGTTATGAAATTGGGCAAAAAATGGCAAAAGTTGGTCTTATCGGGACTAAAACCGGAAGAACGTTTGATGGGTCTTGGGCCCGAAGAGCGGTTGATGGGTCTTGGGATCGAAGAGCGGTTGATGGGTCTTGAACCCGAAGAGCGCCTGATGGGCCTTGGGCCCGAAGAGCGGTTGATGGGCCTTGGGATCGAAGAGCGCCTGATGGGCCTTGAACCCGAAGAGCGCCTGATGGGCCTTTCCATCAAAGAAATAGAAGCTTACTTGAAAAAGCTAAAGAAAAAGAGTGGAAATAGGTCGGATGAATAATTTTCAGCAATATTTCAGTGTCGCCTTTTCCGAAACCGCTCACTCCCCTCTGAGCGGAACGACTTTCCGCTCTACATGATCGCAGCCGTGCGTGAGTGTGTAGCGCGGGCAGCTCCCGCGTTTGTTTGCACGTAGGGGAGTGAACGGTTACCCTTTTCCTTTTCAATTGATTGGTAAATTATTCAAATCGGTTTTTATACCATGCGCATATATGGCTGTTCCGTTTATAAATTCGATAGGTATTTTCCAGATGCGCTATTATGACCGCTAATATTGTAAACATAATTATAACCCTGGCGACGATAGGAGAAATCGGTGTGTTGTGTACAGCCGGTTTTATCCTGTTTCGTAAATGGGGTGCCACGTTTGCCGAAGGAGCCGCTTATGCGTTGATTACGACGATGATGCTTCTGGCGTTTATCATGCAACTGGCGTTTCTGATAGGGCTTCCTGATTTAAGTATTTTTGCCGAAATTGTGACGTGTGCGCTAGGGATCACGGTTATTTACCGATCTCTCCATTATCTACGCCAAGCGCGCCAAATTCTGCTAACTTTCTTAAGCGAGTACCCGCTTTTAACGGCTGCGCTTGTGATTGTCGGCACCTTTCTGATTTATCTGGCGGTGCTGCTGCCTTCGGAAAACGTTCAATACCAAGCTTTGTCCCAGGTACAAGCATTTCACCAACAAGGCTCTTTTTTTGCAACCGAGCTATCCGCTCAGACCGGTCATCCGCTTAGACCGGTGAACCTGAGCAGCCTCTCGCTATTCCTGTTACAGCGCAACGCTTTCTACGGTCTGGGAATTTTCAGCCTGATGGCCTGGGTCGCCATTGCCTTTGCAACATACGCGCTGGCGCGGCGCTACGCCTGGCCTCCCACCGCCTTTACGGTTACTCTGGTAACCATCAGTTTTCCCCGCCTGGTGCATTTGGCGGTTACCGGCAGCGAAGAAATCATGGCCGCCGCCGTGGCTGTTTTTTGTCTTCTGGCCATTTACCGGGTTGTCGAGCAGCCTGACAGCAAAGACCTGCTGTTATTTATTCTTGGGCTATTTTTCGGTATTTCGGGCCTGGACCTGGGTTTTTTATTTCCCATTATTTTGACGCTGCTAGCCTGTGTGCTTCTTTTCCGCCGCCACGGAGCCTTAGCATGGTGGAAATTAATCATCGGATGCCGCTGGTATACGCTGGTGATTGTTATCCTGCCGTTGATTATTTTTTCACAGTGCTGGCTATTCGGTTATAATCAGTGGGTGCATGGCCAATGGCTCGAATTTGCTGGTGAGGATATTTTCACGCTCAATGCGGACGGCATCACCGGGGCGCTGGCCAATATGATGCGCTATTTGATGGAAAGCGCTCATTTTACGCTCCCGGCCGAGCAGTTATGCCGGTATGTGTTCGGTTGCAGTCCCTCAGACAGCCTGATGGGATTCTATCAATTCGTTATAAAACCGTATTTCGGAAATCAGGGTGCCGCGTCCGCCTTTAGTCTTGCATGGACACCTGACATCCGGTTGTCGTGGTTCGGACCGTTTGGATTTCTACTGGTAATGCCGGCGCTTTTTTACGCGCTGATACGAGGGCCCCGGCGTCTCAAAGCCATCGCCATTGCATTAATCGGATACTTCTACATTATTGCGCTGATTCCCGCCTGGCGACCGGAAAATGTCCGCTTTTTCACCCTTTTATTTGCATGCAGCGGCTATTTCAGCGCCTTTTTTCTACCCCCCTGGCGTTTGACGCGCGCCCGTCAACGCATTCTTCAAATTGCCGGCCTCCTGCTATTGGGCTATGCCTGCTGGTCGAATGCCCTTCTGATTTAGTCACCGTATTCCGGAGTGCAAACCACAGTTTGCGATGCTGTGACGCAAACTGTGGTTTGCAC
>JAOZRC010000729.1 GCA_029940345.1 Desulfobacterales bacterium | reverse complement strand
AATGAAGGATGCCCATAATTCTGTTCATTCTTTAATTCTGTAAATTCTGATTCAGACATTTTTTTTATGGTTTCAAAGTAATCCCCGGCCAATCCACAATAGGATCCGTTGATTTGACGATATTCATCCCAGCGTCGGCAAAGCGCTGAAGCGTTTCTTCACACTGCGGGGTGAAATCGGCGATAAAACCGCCCTGCCCGTCGGGTACGGTGACCGATGACATGCAATCCGAAAGGATGTACACCTTTTTGACAAGGGCCGGATCCTGTGCCATAATTTCATCCAACAGGTCATCAATCGTGCTTTTGACACAGTGGCTGGCCGCCTGGCCGACAATGGCCAGCGCATCGGCGGCAAACAAGGTCTTGATAAACCGGGTGTTTTTTTGGGCCAACGGTTGGCCATCGTGGCGCATCTGCACTTCCGGGCGCAGCACCGAATAATTTTCGGTGAGCGGATTGCCGCCTTTAATCTCCGTCCATGACTGAACGCCGCGTACAAAATTATGGAACATACGGCATTCGTGGATAATTCCGGCCAAGGCATGTCCGTCGCTGCCGATAATTGTGTGCGGCGGCCACAGGTAGAGTTTGTATTTGCCCGCTTTTTCCAATTCATCACAGTAAAATTCAACCTGTTTCAATAGCCACGGGTAATTTCCGTTGCACACCCACCAGGCGATGGCCGGGTTGGGCTGGACGTCACCGCTGCGGATCATTTCCACCGTAATTTCCGTATGCGGAGCCAACGCCTGGCCATCGCTATCTGTCCAAAATGAAGCAAAAAATATCTGGAAAGCGAAATGGGTGTCCATAGTAACAGTGAAGTTTTTAATTTTATCCAGATTGCCATAAACAAATTCGGCAATACGACGATTGTCATCAATGGCTCCCTGGCCGTCACGACCGCCCACATACAGGGTTCCATCGGGAAAACAGAAATCTTTTTGCAGGTCGATTCCCAAAAGGTGCAAATCGTATGTATCGGCACCCGCAAATTTGATGTTGTGCTTTTTACGCCACTCAGCGGCCTGCTCAAAAATGGCCTGTTGGTCCGGCCGATAGGTGCTTTTCTCGGCGTGTCGGCTGTTGTAAAAAGGCGGAAGGGGTAAGTTGTGATTAGATTGTTTTGTCATGATAACACCTCCTGTTTTAAAGGTTAATTGGCAGTTTATGTAATTTTCAGTATAAGAATGTCTTGCTTATTGACAACGCACAGACCGTTGGCGGATGGCAGCAGATGACAGAAACCATTGATAAACGGACTTGTATCAGGAAATTCTTTAAGCAGCATAATGCTTCCGTTTTGTATCGCCATTCGCACAACATCGTCAGCCGTCACGGCAAACAGATCATTTGCCATGGCGCATTTACCATAAAGCGTCCCCAGCCATGAACCATCGCCTTTTTCACCTCGTGCGGTCGCCATGACAGCCCCGTCGCGTCTGATTACCATGGCTTGATGAATGATTTTACCATTTTCCTTGAAAGCGCTGAAAAACCAGCCGTATTGATGTGAAAAATAGCAAGTGCAATCCACCAGTTCACCACTGAAGCGTGGCAAATTTACCGAATCGTTCACGCCGCTCTTAATGGCATCAAAGACAAAGGCGATTTGAATGCGAGCCGCCCGGTAAAAGCCAAAACCAAACTGCGGCCCCACCCAGAATAGCGTCTGCCCGGCGAGGGCATCGCCGATATATAATGGACCCCAGCAGTCATTGCGGTATAGTTGTCCGTTATTCAACCAAAAATGATGACCGTTGTTAGTGTCAAAAACCGATTGATTTTTATAACGATCCACAGTGATCTGTTCCAGGGGTTGATCCGGTCGTATGACTGCCAAAATGCTGTTTTGCCCCATGTATGTGGAAGCGCCGCGCAGCCGGTAGCGAATGTCCGGATGCAGATCACCTTATCACTAATATACGCGTGGGTCCTATTAACAAGGACATTTAAGTCGTTAAAATCACCGATCACGGTGTTCGATCGATGAATTGCCGTAATCGTTTGGTGAAGATCGCGAAAAATATTAATCACATCCGTAGTGGAAACACCGGTCTGCCTGAATCGGATATCGGCGAAGCGCATTAGCGGTTGTGTGTTCTTCAGACGAGGCATGGTATAGCCGATAATCTGTTGTCCGGGTTTTTCAAAAACGAATTTCAGGGGCGCAATCACTTTGGGCGGCAGCGTAGTCGGAAATGCAGGTAATTTTTTTTGATGCTCCGCGATGCGTTCCACCGCTCCTTGCTGCTCAATCGGATTGCCCGTATAATCAGGATGCTCCGGCGGTTTGAAAATTTTCACCGCCTGTTTCGCGTCAATCGCAAACACATCCGCCTCGCCGCCTTTGCCGATCGTTTGGCGGGGCTTTATTCGCAAACGTTTGTTATTTACATAGACATCCATTTGAAACACCTCCGGTCAGGGTTTTCTTCGGACAACGATAAGCGTGGTGTCATCAGGCAACAGGCCATAAGATTTTTTAGTTTCGATGATCTGGCTGCGGTCATTGCGAACATACTTTACCGTATCCCGGTTAATCAGCGATAAACGACGTCTCAACAGATCAGGATTTTGAAAAAAGAGACCTTCATCGAAAAACCAGTTCAAAGGGCCCACCGGCGTCTTTTGCCCGGGTAAGTTTTTGTGTTCCGCCTTTTTCAGGTCTGAAACTCCGTCGGTTCCGATTAATAGGCGATTCAGGGTGGCTGTGGGAATGCATCCCGTAATTTTAAACGTTGTATCTTTGTGAGAAATACTGGCAACAGCAGGGTCTAAAAGATCGTAAGCGATATAGGGCGGTGCATTGCCGGGAAACGGTCCCAACAGAATTTCTTTGTCGTTGATTATGACCAGGCCGTCTCCGTTAGAAAACACGACAGTCTGCATCGGCGTGATTAAAAATCCGATGACTGTGAAAAGAAAATAATCGCAAATGATCTTTTGATGGTTGCGGCCTAAAGCTTGAGCGATCAGATTGATCTGAGCCAGCGCATTCAGGCGAATATGTTTCCAAATTTCAGGTGTGGCCCACTCATTATATGTATCGGGATTCGTTGCTGCGGAGAACATACGCGCTATTTCGGCGGCAATGATGCGAGC
>JAOZRC010000728.1 GCA_029940345.1 Desulfobacterales bacterium | reverse complement strand
AACTATGGAGTGCGAAAGTTAAGCAGAGCGGAGGAACGGAGGGGAACAGTCTTTCGGAGATATAGCCAGCTGTTCCAAGTCTTCAGACACATGCGAAAAATAAAATTTTCGCACTCCTGAACTGTATTTAGCCATGATATTTGAATAGGATACGTTAAAAGGATAAGAAAATGGCTGAAATCGCACCCGAAACGGACGGATCAGAACAGATCGAAGCGCCGGATATAAGCCATATTATAACAGAGGATGATGAACCGGTGGATAATATCTTTTCCGAAAAGCATCAACGGCTTCTTGCCGGAGCTTTGAATTGTTCATGGAAACCGGGAAGACCGTTTGTGGCCTTTGCCAATGTAGGCCTTTTTTACGGACTTTACCTTCCGCCGATTGTGCCGGATATGTTTCTGAGCATGGATGTTCAGCTTGCAAAAAATATTTGGGAAAAAAAGAACCGTTTCTATTTTACATGGGAGTTCGGTAAACCGCCGGAAATCGTTGTTGAAGTTGTATCGAACAAAAAGGGCGGCGAAGATTCAGCTAAAATGGGTAAATATGAACATGCCCGTGTGTCGTATTATATTATTTTCGATCCCCAGTGCCTGGTTCAGAAAGAAAAATTACGAGTGTCTGAACTGACTACCAGGGGATATATTCCCAAAGTCGGTTGGCGCTTTGCTGAATTGGAACTTGGGATTAAAATTTGGGATGGCGTTTATGAAGGGATGCAGGCTCAGTGGCTGCGATGGTGTGATTCGGATGGAAATCTCATTCCGACTGGCAAAGAACTCGCCGAAACGGCTAAAGTAAAAGCTGATGCTGCGACAGAAAATGCCGAAGCGGCTGAACAAAAAGCCAAAGATGAACACCGGCGCGCAGAAATGGCAGAGAAACAGGCTGCTCGTCTGGCTGAAAAGCTTCGATCTATGGGAATAGATGATAAGGAACTGGCAAATCTATAATTTAGAAAAAGAGAATGGAAAGGAAGTAATCCGTTGATAGATAAACTTGGAGAGATGCGACGAACCCATCATTGTTGTGAATTGGGCATTGAGGATGTCGGTACTGAAGTTGTTTTAATGGGATGGGTGCAGCGGCGCAGGGATCATGGCGGCGTTATTTTTGTGGATTTACGCGATAAAGAGGGCCTAACCCAGGTGGTCTTTAATCCGGAACTACACAAGTCCTCACACGCCAAAGCCCATGTGATTCGAAGTGAATTTGTCCTGGCAGTACGCGGAACTGTGGAAAAGCGGCTGGAAGGAATGGCCAACCCCAAACTTCGCACCGGCGCAATCGAAGTGATGGTGTCTGAATTGAAAATATTGAACACGGCCCAGACGCCGCCTTTCTTAATTGAAGATCAGGTTGATGTTTCAGAAACGATTCGCCTGAAATACCGACATCTTGATCTGCGCCGCACACTGTTGCAAAAGAATATTATTTTAAGACACCGCGCGGCGGCGGCAGTGCGCGAATATTTGAACCAAAACGCATTTTTAGAAATTGAGACGCCTGTGCTGACCCGCAGCACCCCCGAAGGGGCGCGCGACTACCTGGTGCCCAGCCGGGTGAATCCGGGGCAATTTTACGCCCTGCCCCAGTCTCCTCAAATTTTCAAGCAACTTTTAATGATATCCGGTTTTGAGCGTTACTATCAATTGGTGCGCTGCTTTCGGGATGAAGACCTTCGCGCCGATCGCCAGCCGGAATTCACTCAAATTGATGTGGAAATGTCGTTTGTCGGTGAAAATGATGTTATGGCATTGGCTGAAGGCCTGATGGCGCATGTTTTTAAAACGGTTTTAGGAAAAGAACCGAAACGCCCTTTTCCCCAACTGACCTACGCTGAAGCCATTGACCGCTATGGCCTTGATAAACCGGACCTGCGTTTTGGCCTTGAACTGCAAGATATTTCCGATATTATTAAAGATTCCGGGTTTAAAGTGTTTGCTGACGTTGTAAAACAAGGCGGTATTGTCAAAGCGCTTAACGCCAAAGGCTGTGTAAATTTCACACGCAAGGCTATTGATGATTTGACTGATTTTGTCGGCGTTTATCAAGCCAAGGGCCTGGCTTGGATCAAAATCCGGGAAGATCGCTGGCAGTCGCCCATCGCCAAATTTTTCAGCGATGAAGAAAAGGCCAAGATGATCGAAAAACTTGATATCGAAACTGATGATCTGATTTTTTTTGTGGCCGACCGGCCGTCAGTGGTGAATGAAGCGCTCGGACATTTGCGTAATAATATCGGCGCTCAATTGGGACTGATCGACGAAACCGAATTTAATTTTGTATGGGTGACCGATTTTCCGTTGATGGAATATGATGAAACTGAAAAACGCTTCCAGGCGTTGCACCATCCTTTTACCGCTCCCTTGGAACAGGATGAAGCCAAATTAAAGGACAATCCTTCAGATGTGCTATCCCGCGCCTACGATCTGGTGTTAAACGGTTCTGAAATCGGCGGCGGCAGCATCCGTATCCATGAGCAGGAAACCCAGGAAAAGGTGTTTGCAGCGTTGGGTCTGGAGCGCGAAACATATCAAGAAAAATTCGGTTTTCTGCTTGAAGCCTTGGCGTCCGGGGCACCGCCCCACGGCGGTATCGCTTTCGGTTTTGACCGGCTGGTAATGATTTTGTGCGGCCAAAGTTCAATCCGTGATGTGATCGCGTTTCCCAAAACACAAAAAGCGGCCTGCCTGTTGACTGATGCGCCGTCGCCTGCTGTTAAAGCGCAACTGGATGAATTGAATATTAAAGTGCGTCCTTTGGCGGTTGATGCCTGATTACAAATTTTATAAGTAATACGACCTAGGCTACATTTTTTTCTTGACTAGGCGTAGGTTAACCGCTATAAGGCGAAAATAATTTACAATTCATATAATCCAACGCTAATCCCCAGTAGCTCAGTTGGCAGAGCGAGTGGCTGTTAACCACTAAGTCCGCGGTTCGAGTCCGTGCTGGGGAGCCAAATAAATTATGGCTCAGTCTTATCAGACTGAGCCTTTTTTTTATGGGTTTAATCTAACAATTTATCCGGCAACGCTTATCTAAAGATATAGAACGTTAAACGGCTATACCCTTTAGAAAATGTTACATTTTTTACGTTA
>JAOZRC010000727.1 GCA_029940345.1 Desulfobacterales bacterium | reverse complement strand
CGCTTGCCTATGCTAAACCTTCGGTTCAGCACTCCTTGGTTAAGTGTAAACTACTTTCAGGTAAAATGAATGATGCCAATACTTTTCAACATTATTAGCCTCTATGCCCACGCCCGCGCCCATGTCCGCTTCCGCCGACTTGCCAATGATCGCACACACCGTTGTTATCGGAATCAACAAATCCCGGGCCGTGCCAGGTCAGACTGCCGTTTTGGGCATAATCGCATATTCCGTCGCCGTTTCCGTCAGTGAAGGCATGGTTGTTGTCATGCCATGAAGACTCATAATGGTCATTAATGCGGTTGCTATCCTGATCCTGATAGCGGATGCCGCCATTATGATTATACTGTTGGGTTCCCACTTCCCAGTAATCGCATACACCGTTGCCGTTTTCGTCGATGAAACCCGGACCGTGCCAGGTGTTACTGCCATCCTGGGCATAATCGCATATTCCATCAACGTTGCCGTCTGCAAAGGCGTGATCATACAAACCGGTGGCTGCGCTAGCTTCTTTAACGCCTAAAAGCAAACGCAAGATTGAGGCATCGGCGATTTCCTGGCCGGATAAATGGGTTCTGCGTTCGACATAATCGTTTACCCCGTTGGCATTGTCATCTGAGACCATCGGATAGATCGCCAAGGCAGCCGAACTGCCATTGCTGTCAGAATCGCCGCTTCCGCTACAGCCCGCCAAAATGATCACAATCAATCCCCAAAATACAATTAACCACAAATAATTTGATTTCAAGACTTTTAAAGCACAATTTGAATCTGTTCGCATTGCTTACCTCCTTTGATATAGTTTGATTGTAGATTTTGCCTGATTATAACGGATTTGGGGGGGAGGTTATGCCGCAGAGCGGCAAAGTGATATAGCCTGGGGTTTCAACCCCAGGTTAGTGATAATATATTTTTTTTGCGCCCCGAAGGGGCGCGGGATGAACGTTTTTGACCTGCTTTTCATTTGTCTGGTGCATACGCTTGGGATCTATTTTGATCTGATCTGTTATCCTGTGGCGACGTAAACTGCTGACACTGTCGGTGCTGACGTCGGCGGCGATGGCGCCCCTTACCTTTTTTCACGCACTTGCCTAGTCGCGCCCGAACGCCGGTGGGATCGCAGTAGCGCTGAAAACAGCCGCTTCGGATCGTTTCGGCCTGAAAATCAAAAATTTCTAAATTCTTGTTTTGCAGGTAAGCACCCCACACGAAAACATGCCCACCTTCGCGCACGCAGCGAGGCAAATGTTCCGGTGCGATACGAATGATCAATGGCGCTACAGAAGTACTTGGGTCTTTAGCCGCACAGCAACGTCCCTGTTTTTTTTCAGAAAGTTGCAGTTGCAACACACCCGTGTCCCGGTTGACCGCAATCACACGGCCCTGGATAAAATCCGCCGTCATGCCAGGAGAAGCGACGGATAACAACAGGATCATAATGAGTTTCGTTATGTTGCGCATTGTTTTGATGCTAAAAACTGTCAAATGTCTGAATCAGAATTTAAGAATAAACAGGATTCTGAAAAGTGTTAAATTTATACAGTTCCAACGCCAGAGCATCCGCGAAGTGTGTTCCAACCCAGGGTGTCGGAACAAGACAAATTCTGAAAATTCTGATTCAGACAATTAAGGCAAAGCTAAAATATAGAATATGGGCGAACGCGTCCGGCGCTCGCCCTGAAATGTCGATGTTACAGGGTACGCCCACATCTGGGTCCCTGGCCGGCGGCCTTAACCCTGACCACCGCCGTAGCCATGACCCTGACCACGGCCGTAACCTTGGCCACAACCGCGTCCGGATTTCCAACCTTTACCGCATCGTAAATCCGGGTTAATGGTTTTCATTTTGAGCCGTTGGTCAATGCGCTTTTGGGAAAATTGCGCCTTCAGGTCGGATAGTTCTTTTTCCAACGTTTTCAGCTTTTCCACATCTGGCGCAGTTTTGACAAATTCGCTTTCCAATTCAAGGCGTTTGGATTTGATTTGCGAGCGCAGTTCACGGGTCGCTTCCCGAAAAGCGTTGCACGCTTCAGTCAACTGCTTAATCTGATCTTCACTCAGATTGGCCGAACCGGCACCCCTGCGTAAACATCCTTTACCGCCCACACCTTGCTTACCCAAAGCCCCCTTGCCATAGCCGCGGTTGCCCATGTCAGCGCCATATCCGTGGCCGCCTTTTTGCCAGCCAAAACAGTGATCATCTGAATCATTGCCGAAACCATGTCCCCGATAGGCAAAACTGGTGACGCCAATTCCTAGCACCACCAGTATCATTAAACCAATCAATAGTTTTTTTGTAAAGTTCTTTCCCATTTTAACCTCCGTTAGATTTAAATAAATTTTTGTGTTGATCTGTCATCTCAGTCGAATAATATCGGCTGTTCTAAAATAAGGCATCAATGCTTAATATCTCTATATACAATTTTCGTGCCAAGATTAATGATACATAAAACCAGTCGGTTAGCGCCTGAATAGTTTTCTGATATCGACAATCAAAGCAATTGCTCGACAATTATGTCGAAAATCGGACAGAATTGGGCGCCTGGGCCGGAGAGCGCTATTAACACTCCAAATAGGGCGTGCCAATACACCAAGTCCCGCAGAGAAGAGATAGAAAAGTTTCAACCTGTGCAATTCATTCAGAGTCCCGTCAGGACGGTATATTTGTAGAATCATCAGACTGATATCTCGGCAGATTCCCATCGGGACGGCCTATTTGTAGTGTGATTTCTGTTATGCTGAAACCGATATGCCGTACCGATGGGACTCTGGCCGAATCATAACATCATTTTACTACAAATATGCCACTCTCACAGAGCTTTTAAGGAATGTTTTATTTCAACCGCACAGGTCGAAAAATTTAAACTATTTATGGTTAATTGGAGGGATGCCGAACCGGGTGACTTAGTCAGCGTGTCAATTGACCGCCCCTGTTCAGAGACGCTTTTCGATAAGCATTATCAGTTTCAAAAAGTCTTTGTTCCGCCTGTTCAAGCATTTGGCGTTTTTTCATATAGTCCCGGTATAAGACCGGGCGCTGTGGGCGCTGTGCGTCGAAATAGACCACTGAGGACCGCCGGGTGTCTTCTCTCAATTGTTCGACTTCCCGCCGGGTAGCC
>JAOZRC010000726.1 GCA_029940345.1 Desulfobacterales bacterium | reverse complement strand
ATAACTTATATTTTTGCGCCATGTTTTGCGGAAGCCGGAGCATTGTCTATCGTCCAGTGTATTTTTAATACTATTTGCGGAACCGCACATACAGACAATACTCATAGCAATACACCAAAGGCATCGGTATTCGGTGAAACGACGAAGCGCCAACGGATACCCAAGCCCCAAGAAATTAAACGACACACAAGTCGCAAAAAAAAGGTGGCAGACTCTCGATGCCGTAAAAAACATTTTAAAAAAATTAAGATCGCCACAGAAAATCCTGATAATCCGGTTACTAAAGAATTGACCGACAAAAAACGTGTCAGAACGGATGATTCAGAAGAGACTGTATTTTCAAAATCCTCAAATGACAGCATCATTACAAATGAAAACAGAGTCTGTGAATAGGATCACACAATGCCATTTATCAATATTATCCCCCGAGAGATTAATCCAGAAGATAAAATGGCTCATTCCGATTTCACAAGAAAAAATAAACTTACTTTTGCAAAGCTTATCATTTTCATTCTTTCGATCGTAGCAAGTGGCAAAAGTAAAGGTGTAGACAGCAAGTCAGGCGAATTTTTCAAAGATGCCCGCCGCAGCGGCTTGTGGCCGGATGCTAAAGCGATACATCGCAGCACTGTCACTAAAGCGCGTAACAAAGTCACCTGGAAGATTTTTGAAAATATTTTTCATGATGCGGTAAAACCAGCTTACGAATTGTGGCCTTGTGATGCCAAATACTTATGGAACGGCATGTCTGTTTTCGCCTTTGATCCTCAGGCGGCTGCAAGGATTTTCACCGAAATATTAGAGGAAATCGCCAGAGTTAAATATTACAGGCCAAAGGAGCCTCGGCCCTCACAACCGAGGGTCACCAAAAAAGCGAATAATAAATGGTGTAAGGGAAAAGTAAAAATGAGCCGTTCGCCTTAATTCAACAGTATTGAGGGCAAGGCGTCGCCTAACATCTCTTCGAGCTGGGCAAAGAGATTCGGGCTTTTGAAGACGATTCGCCGCTGTTGAGTACCGGCTTTTATCAGGCGCTTATGGGACGCAGGGCCTCACTCGGTTAAAAAACGGGTCATTACCTTAACCAGTCCCTCCCGTGTGGCCGGATACACCGGAAAACCCAGGGAGGCCAGCCAAACGGTGTGATCATCAACAAGGGCGTTACGGCGCAGATTCAAATGATGCCCTTCACCAAAGATTAGCACCAGGTAGCCGTGTCGCCGGTCTTCCAAATCTTCTAAAGAATGCCGGCCGCCTTCGGTTGTCTGAAACCGTTGAGGTGAGCCGTCGAATTGGCCGTGAGTAACCGGAATAGCTCGTTGACGCAACCCGTCGGCCAATTCCGCGGCAATCGGATTCCATTTCCGTGAGCCGGCTCGAGTGTCTTCTAAAATCAAAGCATGGTAAACTTGCCGGCGTTTTTGAAAAATGAGCGCAGAGATGCCTCGGTTGATTGTGGCTTTAACAGACGCATTGAGATCCATTTGCCTGCCGACCTGCTCGCTTTGAAAGTAGCCCATCTGATCGGATAGACGGTCCAAGAGACCTTTATCCAAACGGGGCGTCAGTTTTGCACCAATGGCGCTTAAACGAAAATGGCGAGGCGCGTCCCGATTATAACGCGGCGGCAAATCCAGAGGAATACGCCGCGACCACCAGAGATAGAAGCCATACAGACCGGTAAGCATTAGCAAAACAGCGGCAATACCGGTGTTTATTGCCAATGTCCGGGTATCCTTAGGTGAAACCGGTTCTAACGTGATGGTCAAGGGAGGCTTAGACGGAGCAGGTGTTGGTATTGGCGTGAGGCTAATAGCAGAAATGGGTCGATCAGTTTGTGGCGGTGTGGAGGGAAAATAGTAATAATGAGCTCCCAACAACGCTAAGGCGATCCCAAGTGCCACAAGCAAAACGGCCTGACGTCCATATTTTGCACTTGCAGGTTTTTCTTCTGACGATGATTTAGCACCAAATCGACGGATAAAGATCCGTTGCGGCGTACGCCCCTTATCTTCAGCCAATGTTTTCAGATCAGCCAGCGCCTTTTCCACATCAACAGACGCAAAGCGCTTTTCGGCCGCAGATGGCAAATCAAAAAACTGATCAAAACGGCGCAGGAAAATATCCTGGCGCTCCCTGTCTTTCACCAACAGCGCCATCAACATGGCGCGCAACCGATGAATATTCCATGTTTGATCCGTGCGCAAGGCGATGCTGATGCGGCGATAGTCATTCAGGGTGAAATGGAAGTCGTCTGCGGATAATGCGGTCAGGAACGGTGTGAGGGGAAACGCGTTCTAGAATGTTAATGCCAAGTAAGTTATGCCAAATCAAAATAAATTCAAAGAGTTGCTATCATTGAAAAAATCGGATCAATAACCCGATGAAACGCTCGTTACGAGGCTCCGCCTCGTAACGTAAAATAGCAGGCTCTGCCTGCTACGCTCGTGAGGCAGAGCCTCTATTAACCGTTACAAGGCGGAGCCTTGTAACGAGAAGGCCTGTTCCAGCTTAAAGAGCGGCAGCTTTTTAACCGCCTCATAATTTGATACTTGCAAATTTGTCAGAATCAATCAATACAATAAGCAGTTTTCAATTTCTGTTTTTTCACCTTTAAATAAAAAGAGTTTATCATGGACACCATTCCGATCGTAGTTGAAGAGGCCGCTGGCGAACCCACCCGAGGCGTTCTGGGCGGAGGTATTTTAAATCCCAAAAGCAAAATCGAACAAATGGACGCTAACAAGTTGAGTCGTTCTTTAGCCAATCTGTCCGGACAGATCACAGGAATATTGCAGGATATCAAAAACGTGGGAGATTTTAAGCTTACAACGGTCCAACTGTCTGTTGAAATCATCGCTGAAGGCGGCGTGGCGTTAATCGGCAGCGCCAAAGCGGGTGCCAAAGGCGCAATTCAATTGACTTTTGGCGTTTAGATAATTAATGACGGCGCCTCAAACGAAGAAATAATGTATATCTGTCTGGCAAGGAAAATGATTGTTGTTTGAGCGAGCTTGTGGTATATTTCGATTCATTTAACTGTGGTGTCAGATTTCGCATTTCATCTTAGGGAATTCCAAATAAATAAACTACCCGCTATGCGTAATCTTGTAGGGTGGGTGG
>JAOZRC010000725.1 GCA_029940345.1 Desulfobacterales bacterium | reverse complement strand
AGCCCACGCTCTCACACTTTTTCGCTTCGATCACGACTTTCCAAACAGGCTCTAAGAAAAAAAAGGATATGGCGTCATGGGTAAAAACAAAGACGAGAAAAGCATAAAAACCATTCTTCTAGTTGAGCGGCTTTTTCCGGGGTAATGCCATTTCCGTTGTCTTCCAAGGATATATAAACCGACGGATAGTCTTCAAATGCACATTGATCCATGTACGGCAACTGTTTTTCATTGGCCGGTCTGAAGCTGCACACTTTTAGCCGGGTTGCTTCCGAATCCATCGCATTATAGATTAAATCTCTGAGCATATAGATCAGAGATTCTTTATTCGTAATGAATTCCGGGTCAAAATTAATTTTCCCGACCACTTCCAAAGTGTGTTCTTTTTCCACTCCGGCCCGATTTTGGGCGATTTTGAGTGCTTTGGAAAGGACAATTTTTTCAATAAAGCGGATGGTGTCGTACCCTGAAAACCGCTTATTTATTTCTGTAATCAGCTCCCGAATATCTCTTAACGTTAAAAAATGAACAAACGGGTCGAAATTTTGCATGACATGAGCGCGTTTCGATTCAATTTGCCTGGCCTTAAATTCCTCAAACTGTTCATAGCTATCGTCAAAATTTTTATCATTTTGAAAGATATTGATCAGAAAATCGTCATCCGGCAGGTCATGTGACTGCTTTTCGGATGCTTCAACGAAAGTTTCTGTTTTTTCAATTTCAATTTCACGCAGCTTGCTTTCAATCAAGACCGGATCAGACAGAATATCCGCACTGACACCGAATGGTTCACAATATTCGTGCAATGGTATTGTTTTATCCCGATCGCGTTTAAGCAGTTCATAGGTGAAATGAATTTGTTTGGCCATGCTTTGTATGATGGCCAGTTTCTGCTTTTCAAAGATTCTTTGGGCCAGGTTTCGCATGGCATGGCGCTCACCCGAAAATATGATTTGTGAAATATCGTGCAAAAGCCTGACGATGATATTCTGGCGTTCTCTCAGTTGATGATTGGCTTTCTCCAACTCAAGGACAGTATTTCTCAGCTTTATATGGTGTTTCAAGCGGGCCTTTACAGTGGCGGGATTAAATGGTTTGGTCACATAATCCGCCGCTCCCAAATCAAAGGATTTGGCATTATCCATGGCCTCTGAAATCGCGGTGATAAAAATCACCGGAATGCGGTTCGTTTTTTCACTTGCTTTTAATTTTTTACAGACTGCATAGCCATCCATATCGGGCATCATGATGTCTAATAAAATCAAATCAGGCAACGGCGCTATCCTGGCTTTTTTAAGGCCGGACACGCCACTGGTGGCCGGAACCGTTATATAGTCATCTTTTAAAATTTCGATCAGTATCCGTATATTGGTGGACGAATCATCAATAATCAGCACTTTTGGCTTTTTGATTTGTGCGTTAATTGTCACGGTTTTCCTGGAAATGGAGCGGAAATGGCAGGCAAATTTATTTTTTAGGGTTTGGGGTCAGGCCAAGCTAACACATTGTTATTTATTTAAAATAATGCCAATAATAGGCGTTTTCAGGGGAAATATGGTCTTTTTTGCCATTGAAAAGAGAATTTTAGGGTGCAACGCGCTCCCGTAACTGATGTAACCGTTCACTCCCCCCTATGTATAAGCTAACGCGAGACAGCTTCCCGCGCTACACCCTCAAGCACGGTTGTGGTCATGTAGAGCGGAAAGCCGTTCCGCTCAGGGGGGAGTGAACGGTTACTGGCTGATAATCATTCTCACCAGCTTTATATATCCTTCTTCCTCTTGCCTGACAGCCCAATTGCGTCTTGGTTTCGGATGTAAATTTTTTTCACTCCCCGCGGCAACACTCTCAGACCATTGCTTTTCACAAATGTACTCACTGTCTGCCAAAGATTGATTTACTAATTTACCATGCTCTGTTTGAAAACGTTCATACGTGTTGAAACCAGCCTGCTCCGCAAGCATATCATAGTTGATAAGCACACATTTTCGCCGAGGGGTTTGGTTTTCGTTATACCCGCTCCATGCCCATTGAGACGGATGTGCTGCCACACCGGCTCGCACCATGTTCAAATCAATATAAACGATACATCGGAGCAGGTGTTCCCCGCTTTCAACTGCGGTCGCGTGATAACGATCTTGCCAGAAAACGCCTTGCCTTTTTTTTCTTTGGTTGTATTCCTGACCGGTTCGCCCTGCTGTCAATTGAATTGATTTAGGTATGTCTTTCCTGCCGCCATGATCATAAACAAGCAAGTGTATATGATTTGATGTGACGATATAATCCAGGATGATAAGACCGTATCGCTTTTTCGCTTCATAAAGCCATTGCATCCTGCGATGGCGATCCTTTAAAAAACTGAATAGAAATTCCTTTTTATGGCACCTGTGAGTTATATGCCAGATATGTCCGGGAATATAATGCCTTTTCGCTCTGGCCATCAGTTTTTTTCTGTGTGCGGTTTACGCTATATCGCTCTTTTCAGCCGTGAAAAACTGATTATTGCCCTGTTTGAAGGTTGAAATCTGCTATTATTAGTTTTGATTTTAGATAGTTAGCGTGGCCCGACCCCAATTCAATTCACAATTCATGCAATTCAATTCCATGTCCTGAAACCGCGTGCTGATATTCCATGTTTCCTTTCCGTGGTAGAACAATACCGGGATAATTCCGGGAAGTTTGCATTCATCGGGATTCTGCTTGAGATACAAATCCCACAGTCCGCATAAGTAATGAAGAAAGCGCAGGGGCATCAGGCTGTCCGGCGAAGATTGATGCTCGAAAAGGAAATAGATAAACGCAGTCTTTCCACGGATACGGATTTTATACACAATATCAGAAAAACGTTCTTGCAGTTCCGGTGTGATAAAGGTCTCCTTGATAATCCTGAGTGTGCGCCAGTCTGTCAGAGACACAATATCTACGGGAAGATATTCCCGAAAAAAGGAGACCGCGTTTTCCCGCCGCGTCATGGTCACTTTGAAAAATTTGTCATGAGGGTTATTCATCCGAAACTCCTGCGATATGTGAATGAAGGACACCCGGTTCCGATTCCATTTTTATGATTATACAATAATAAGGAATAAAAAGCAATTTCATTTTTACTGTTAGTCGCAATCCCTTTTAA
>JAOZRC010000101.1 GCA_029940345.1 Desulfobacterales bacterium | reverse complement strand
TTGATCAAGGTATAGATGCGTTTTTTATTCCTTCAATTAACTGCTTTGACTGGAGTAAATGTGATGTCAAAAAATTGCTTGATCTGCTGATAAAAAACAAAATCCCCTCTTTTGCCAGAAATGGCACCCAAGATGTCAAAGCCGGCGCCTTAATGGGTTTTTCTACGGTTGATTTTAGCAAAAGAGGTCATTTCTTGGCTGACAAACTCGTTAAAATTCTCAAAGGCGAGTCTCCTCGGTCCCTGAATATGATCGACAATGCGACGCCAAAAATTTCGTTAAATATTCATGTGGCCGAAAAAATCGGCGTTGATCCATCCTTTGATATCCTCGGCGCCAGTGACGAAATTTTTCAAGAAATTACGATACCTGAAGATCGTTTTGCTAAATAGCGACTCCCTACACAAAGCAGAATAAATGAACTGCTTGCTCGTTACGAGCTCTGACTGCGGTGCGACTTTTTTTAAGTACAGCTAAAAAGGCCGAGGCTTTGTAACGAGGGGGCGTGTCCCTGCTCAAACCTGAAAATCGCGCCTAAGCGGTCTGCTCTAATCCCCTGTCGGTTAGGAATGTTGCCCAAATAGCTTTCCCTTATGAATAAGCTGTAGCGCTACCCTTCCACGGCGGCGGATGTGGAAATGACCAAAATAATTCATCCTCATTCCTTAAACTCATGCATAAACCAGAGAGAATCAATGACTTATAGGGCAGCAGTTAAGTTTAAAGGCGTTGTTTTAGATTTAAACTGTGTCATTACGGGAACCGCTCGTGTGCATAATCTGGCATGGGAAAGTGTGCTTAACGGTTATTTGAAGACGATTGCCAAAAGAGCCCGGAAGCCTTTTGTTCCGTTTGATCGGGAAAAAGATTATCCGGAATTTGTTGATGGCAAACCCCGTATGAACGGAGTTAAAAGCTTTCTGGAATCAAGAGGTCTTGAGTTGCCTTTCGGTAATTACGAAGACTCGCCGGATAAAGAGACTGTCTGTGCCTTGGGAAATCGGGAAAATGTAAAATTCCAGGAAGTTTTACGCCGCGAAGGCGCGGATGTTTCGGATTCGACGATAAATTTTATCAAAAATTGTCGGAAAACGGGAAGCAAAGTCGGCGTTGTTTCTTCCAGCCGCAATTGCAAACTTATCCTGGAATTAGGCAAAATCGAACAATATTTCGACACATGGGTTTGTGGAAAAGTATCCCATGAATTAAATCTGAAAAGTAAACCGGACCCTGCTATTTTTGTCGTTGCGGCCGCTAACTTGGGATTAAAACCGGGTGAATGTGTGATTGTCGGAAACACCATTTCCGGTGTACGGGCGGGTAGAAACGGCAACTTCGGACTTACCCTGGGCATTTCCGGAAAAATCGACGGTGACACCTTGCTTCGACATGGCGCGGATATTGTGGTCCGCGACATGGCCGAAATGACGATTGATCGAATCAAAGAGTGGTTTGAGAAGGATATTGAAGCAGACGGATGGAATCTTACATATAGCACATTCGTTCCTGAAGAGGAAAGACTCAGAGAAACTTTAACGGCGGCTGGCAATGGCTATATGGGTGTTCGCGGCCATTATGAATGTGAAAAAGCTTCGAATTTTCACTATCCGGCAACCTACATCTCTGGAATCTATAACAAACTGGCCGCGACAGTGGGAGGTAAGCGCATTTATAACAATGCGCTTGTCAATTGCCCCAACTGGACGCAGATCGAATTTGCCATCGGTCGGGCGGCGTTTATAAGCCCCTTGAAAATGAATATTCTCAGCTATGAACACAAACTGAATATGAAAGAAGGGGTGATGGAACGCACGCTCGTGTGCAAAGATGGCACCGGCCGTATCACCCTGCTTCATAGTTACCGAATCGTATCCATGACCGATGCCCATCTGGCCGCAATTAAATTTGAAATTACCCCTCTCAACTACGATGCTACGATTCATTTACGATCAGCCATTGATTGCCGCATCATCAATGACAATGCACCCCGTTACCGGCAACTCAATTCCAAACATCTGGCACCGATTTCTCAACGTAAAATCGTTGACGGCATCTACTTATCTGCCAAAACGGTCAGATCCAAGTATAAAATTGTGATGACCGCAAAAACGTTTGTGAATCAGGGGGGGCAACCGTTGCGCTGTAAAAAAGCAGTGGCTCGCAAAAGAGGGTGGATTGCTCAAATTGTAACCCTTAAGGCACGGAGAAACATCACCTATACCATAGAAAAAATTGTCAGCGTGTATACATCACGGGATAAAGAGATTGATAATCCCCGCCGACATAGTATAAGGGCGCTATCCGATGCTTCAGGCATTAAATCCTTTGATGATGTTTTCACACCGCATCAACGCGCCTGGACTAAAATCTGGAACAAAGCGGACATTCAGATTGACGGCGACCGTTTTGCGCAAAAAGTAGCGCGCCTGCATACCTATCATTTGCTTATCTCGGCTTCGCCCCATAACAAAGATATTGACGCCGGTATATCATCCCGCGGCCTTCATGGTGAGGCCTGTCGCGGCTATGTATTTTGGGACGAACTCTTCATTTTACCATTTTATAACTATCGCTTGCCGCGGATTTCCAAAGCGCTGCTGATGTATCGCTACAACCGTTTAGATAAGGCGCGTCAATATGCTCGCGAGAATGGCTACCAGGGCGCGATGTATCCCTGGCAATCAGCTGATAGCGGTGATGAAGAAACTCGGATGGTTCGTTTTAATTCCGATGACGGAACCTGGAGGCCGGATTTAAACTGCCGCCAGCGCCATGTTTCGATTGCAATTTTTTACAATGTATGGCGCTACATTTACGATACAGATGACCATCAGTTTATGCAGCGTTATGGCGCTGAAATGATGCTGGATATCGCTCGTTTCTGGGCAAGTATCGTCCAATTCGATGAAAACAAAGGCAAATATTCCATCAAAGATGTGATGGGGCCGGATGAGTTTCATGGAAAGGAGCCTGATTTTTCTGATCATGGCGTCAAAGACAACGCCTATACCAACATTTTGGTTGTGTGGGTTTTAGAAAAAGCGGTCGAAGTTTTGCGGATACTTTCCACACGCACACGCAATCGCTTAAAAACCAAAATCGGGTTAGACGAACACGAAATCACCCAATGGAAAGATATCTGCAAAAAGATGAATGTTATTTTATCTGAAGATGGCATCATCAGCCAATTCGACGGCTATTTTGAATTGAAAGAACTGGATTGGGAGCGCTATCGGGAAAAATATGGCAATATCTGTCGCATAGATCATATCTTGAAACAGGAGGGTGATTTACCGGATAAATATAAAATTGCGAAACAAGCGGATACGCTGATGACGTTTTATGTGCTTCCGCCAACTGATGTTGCCCGCATTCTCGCCCAGTCAGGTTATGTCATTGATGATCCCATTGAATTGTTAAACCGGAATTACCAATATTATAAACGGCGTACAAGCCGCGGATCTACGTTGAGCAAAGTCATTCATGCTATTTTAGCCGGCAATTTAAAAGATGAAAAAACCGTGTGGGAATGGTTTACAGCGGCGATGAAGTCTGATATTTACAATACTCAGGGCGGAACAACGCCTGGGGGCATTCATTGCGGTGTAATGGCCGGAACGCTAGACATAATCACACGCTATTTTGCAGGGTTTGATTTCTCGCAAAAAATTCCTCAAATACGCCCGAATCTTCCCAAACATTGGACGCGCCTTTCCATGAAAGTGTGCCATCGGAAAATGTGGTATAGTGTGGAATTTTTTCAGCATCAGATAAAAGTAACATTAAACGGAAAGACGCGCGTGCCGCTAACAGTGGCAGTTAACGGTAAAACCGTCAAGATCACTTCCGGTCAGACGCGCACTGTCAGGATTTAAAACGAACCATGGCACAAGATAATAAACAAGATTGGCGAAATCCCCTCTCATTACCCCAAACAACGTCAACCGCGCTAAGAGGGAAACAGTCGGTGCGGGCAACTTTCAAACTGACCGAAGGATGTATTGAAGCCATCAGCATCGTCGCAACCCATCTTGGCATCAAACAAAAATCACTGTTTGATCATTTGGTGGAAGACAGCCATTCGCTCATGTCAATCGCAAGTGAGATACGAAATAGCAAACTAAGAACACGGCAACGCATTCAAAAAACCTATGTGTTAAGTAGAAATTCGCTTATTTTGCTGGATAGCGTATCCAAAGATTACAATGCGCCGCGAGATGCGTTGGTTGAATTTTCGGTACAGCGTCTTTTACCGATTATTGCCAAGGAAAGAGAAAAGCACGCCCAACGCAAAAAATTGTTTGTTGAAATCACGGAACATTTTGAAAAGGGCAAACAATTGTTAAACAAATCCTTTATGGCTTTGGGGGAGGAAGACCCACTTTGTGACAAATTAGAAGCCGCAATGGCCTTTTATGCAAATGCCTATAAAAATATTGATTATTTTATTGAACGCAGTAAAATCATTGAAAATTTTGACCCTGATCTGGTGGTTAAAATTTTTAAATAACGCGGTTTGCGGTTTGTTCATAGGCATCAAACCAAGATTGACTCAAATTATTTAGCAATTACAGCCTCAATACCAAGGCAACGCGAGACGGTCTCCCTCCTTATGTATTCATAACTTGATGAGGAAAGCGTTTGCCCACGCCTATCCGAAAAAAAGGATAAATCAAAAATGCTTCAAAATCTGTTACTTATCCGCAAATCGTGTGAGCGCAAAGTTAGAAAACGGATTCGACTGCCAGCAATTTTTTTTGTCCTGGCATTTTTTATACTCATCAGCGGCTGTCACAAAGAAAACGATGCCCTGGTAGCTGAAAAGTATTACCAAGCAGGTCTCAAAGCGCTGGAAGCGAAAAAGCCTGATGATGCTGTTATCCAGTTTAAAAAAGCCGTTCAGAAAAATCCACGACATTCGAAAGCGCACCTCGGATTAGGCCAACTTTATGCGCAGGCCAATACCGCCGAAAAAATTAAAATGGCGGCAATGCAATTCAGCCAGGCGATTCAATCAGATCAGGACTTAAATGAAGCGCGTAAAGCGCTGGCAGTATTGTGCTTTCGCAACAAAAGCTACAAAATTGCCATTCCGCTCTGCCAGGAACTCATTGAAAGAAAAGCGGAAGACGCCGAAGTCTTACTCATATTAGGCAATTCCCTGGCATATATCGGAAACCTTACCGAAGCGGCGGATATCCTTCAAAAAGCGGTTGATAGCGCACCTGATAATTCTCGGGCGAAAATAAGTCTGGCGCTGGCCCTGTTTGCCAACAATTTTCCTGAAAGGGCTCGTAAAATGATGGAAGCCGGCGCTGCATTGGCGCCTGAAGACATGACCGCTCAACTTTATCTTGCGCAACAGTATAATAAATTAAAACTTTTTACCAAGGCTGAAGCGACTTTCAAGTCGATAATAGACCGATTTCCCGATAAAACCGCACCGTATCATCTCCTGGCCCGCTTTTATCGGTCGCAAAAACGATTGAAAGATTCAGAACTTTTTTTTAAGCGGCTTATCAGTTTGTATCCGGACAAAGCGGAACCCTATCGCATCCTTTCCCACAATTATTTTATACACAAACAATTCGACCAAGCCGAAGCTGTTTTAGCGCAAGCGATTAATACGCAAAAGATAAAAAATATCAATCTTTATTTTGATATGGCGCGTCAGTATCATCAGCGTAAACAATTTGACAAATCACTTCTGACTTATGTGAAAGCTGTGGAACAATTTCCCGACGTCCGCAAAAACCGGGTCATTCTGGCCGAATACTATGTTTATTTGAAACAGTTTGAAAAGGCCCGCGTAACTTATGCTGAAATCCATTCCAAATGGCCCGATTTTACTTATGCCCAATCAAGGACGGCCGAAATTCTTTTTGATGAAGCCAAAGATGAACAAGCTCTGAAGATCACCGATGATATTTTAGCTCAAAATCCGCTAATGCGAAAGAATCCAAAAGTCCGGCTTTTGCGAGGTAAGATACAGATGAAAGCCGGTAAGCATCGCCTGGCGCGTGAAGATTTTTCAATCGTACGTGAACAGGCGCCTGGATCGCCTCTCGGGGATTTTTACTACGGTCTTACATTAATGCTGGAAAATGATTATAAAACTGCCGAAAACGAAATCGCTCAGGCGCTGGCCAAAAACTTGGGTTCATGGAAAATTCGTCTGACCATGGCGGAAATTTATTTAAGAAACGCAAAACCGGAGCAGGCGCTTGATGAAATTGACATCGTTCTTTCCATGCAAGCCACAACTTTGCAAGACGATGAGAACGGATCCCGCAAGTTAAAATCTTCCGTTCGTGAACAGTTACACAATGAAAACCTTCGAGCTCTGACACTTAGAGCAGCCATTTATGTACAAATGAAAAAATTTAAAGAAGCAGCCTCTGATTACGAAACTGTTTTACAATCAAAGCCGGACTTACCCCTGCTTCAATTCCGATTGGCGGAAATTTACTATGTCCTGGGAAAGCTGGATAAAGCCCTTGAGGGCTTCGAGGCCGTCAAAAACAGTTATCCAGTGCCGCTTAAGCTGTTTCAAAAAATTGTCAAAATATATAAAGACAAAAAAGAGTATAAAAAAGCGTTAGCATTATGCGATGCCGAACTGAAAAATAATCCCGGTAATCTTGAAATCGGACAGTTTAAAGCATTGTTACTCGTTAAACAAAAACAATATGACGCCTCTCTGAAACTGCTTAAAACACTTAGCAAGCAGAATCCCAAATCGGATCGGCCGTTTATGGCAATGGCGGCAATTTTCAAAATTAAAAAAGAGGATACCGTAGCGCTGGACATGTTTCAAAAAGCCATAGTGATCAACCCTGAAAACAGAGCCGCGTATATACAGATAGCCTCCATATACAAAAATCAGGGAGAAACGGACAAAGCGATCGCAACATATCAGGCATTGTTAAAAAGGGTTAAAACATATCCGCCGGCTGAAAACGATCTGGCCTATTTGTATGCCAAAGCAAACCGAAACTTGGACCACGCCCTTAATTTGGCGCTCAGTGCCAGGAAAAAAGTCCCTGATGCGCCTGAAATCGCTGACACCCTTGGCTATATTTACCTGCAACGCAATTCCCTGGTTCAGTCGGCCCGGTACCTGCGTGAGGCCATGAATGGCAATCCTGAAAATCCCTATTTTCACTACCATTGGGGAATGCTCCTGGAACTGGAAAAACAATATGACCGCGCCAGGGAAGCTTATAAAAAGGCGATCGCCCTTGGCTTGGGGCCCGATGAAACAGAAGATATCAAAAATCGTATCATTGTACTCGAAGCGCCATTGAAAGCGTGGCCTGATACGAAACATAATATCTTAAAAGCCCTTGAGGAAAAGAGACTGGATGAGGCCATAGCCGCAGCGGAAAAGAATTATAAATTGATGCCTGGTAATTCTGATGTCGCGGATGTGTTGGGGTGGGTTTATTTAAAAAAAGGAACAATTATTCAAGCCAAGCCGCTTTTGCGCAAGGCCATTGACGGTGATCCCCTGAATCCGCTCTATCACTTTCATCTGGGAGCGGCTTTTTACGAGCAAAGAGATTTTAACCAAGCCCGTAAGGCGTTGCAGCTTGCGCTGGATTTGGGCTTAAACGAAGATGACGCCTTGACATCACGCAAGCTGCTTAATGTGATGGGGATTCATTGAATTTGGAATCTGGAATTCCAAATTCCACATTAATTGGGGGGACAATGATACGAAATAGCAAGCTGTTAACGGATAGTGCCAGTAAATTGGCATGTTTAATTTTTTCCATCGGGTTGTTTCTTTTGATCGCCACCGGGGCATCAGCGCTTAAACCCGAGGATATTCTGATCGTCTATAATTCATCGTTGCCGGCAAGTAAAGAGGTGGCGCTTTATTATCAAACTAAACGCAATGTTCCCAAAGACAATTTGATCGGTCTGGAACTGGACGATTCTGAAAGCATTACTTATGCAGACTACAACCAAAAAATGGTTCCCACAATAAAAATAGCGGTGAAGCGGTTCTATGATAACAGATCAATCCCACCCCAAAAACCGGATATAAAAATTCAGCCGGCGCTTCTTTTGGTGTATGGAACGCCGCTTTATATCGAAGAAACCAAAGAGACCCAGAACGATCAGGCACCCAAAAAACTGATTGCCTTTAAAATCAAAGAGTATGAACGCCTTGTTGCGCAACTTACCGCCCGCCTTGAATACTTGGTGAAAAAACTGCCACCCGAAATGAAAACGGAAACACTTCCGGAAGATAATGCCAAACCCGATTCCGAACAGAAAGACAGTTCCACCGAACCGTTGCAAAACCTAGCGAAATTAATTGACAGCACAGTTAAACGCATGGCCGAGGCTGAAATCTCCAAAAAAAATCCCGGCCTTTATATCCAAATTTCATCTGTCATTATTCGCCTGACAGGTATCGAACCGGCTGTGGTGGCAATTAAAAAAAAACTGGCGGCTCAGAAAGAGACGGCACCCCAGCTTGTTTTTAATGAACCGTTGTTAAAATGGGATGCGATTTTCAAGTGGGAATGGGCGCAATCCACATTCCAGGGCATACTCCCTGACAATGCGATGGAAAGGGCGACATTGGCGCGTCAGACCAACGGAATCGCAGGTGAGCTAAAATATTGGAAAAATTTGAAAACGGTTTACACACCTTCCCATTGGCGCCTTGCGGCCGTTGACAGTGAACTGTCCCTGATTTTAAGGTCTCCGCATCAGCGGGTGGGATGGCTTCCGAACCCATTTTTTAATATCTATAACAATTGGACATATATCAAGTTTCTGCGCCGGGCGACCATTATGGTGGGACGCCTGGATGCATCTACGCCTGAGCTGGCCAAACGTTTGGTTGACGATGCCATTGAAATAGAAAATAAAGGCCTTGAAGGGGTTTTCTATATTGATGCCAGGGGCTTATCTTCAGATGACAAGAAAACTAAAGGGAAAGACTATGGACGTTTTGATCGTTATCTTATCAATTTGCATGACGTTGTTAAGAAATACGGTTCGATGCCTGTGGTGTTAGATGACCAACCGGAACTTTTTCAGGAAGGTGACTGTCCCAACGCCGCTTTATACTGCGGTTGGTATTCCCTGGCAAAATATGTTGATGCGTTTAAATGGCAAAAGGGAGCCGTGGGATTTCATATTGCCTCCGGTGAAGCCAAAACCCTGAAAAAAACGGGAAGCAATGTATGGTGCAAGCGTATGATCGAAGATGGCGTCGCAGCAACATTAGGGCCGGTCAGAGAACCGTATTTGGCATCTTTTCCAAGGCCGGATATGTTTTTCCCGCTTCTGATGACAGGCAAGGTGCCGCTGTTAGAGGTCTATTATCGCACTTTGCCCCATCTTTCATGGCGACAAATTCTGATCGGTGACCCGTTATACACGCCTTTTATGAATAAGCCGGCGATTGACCTGACGGCGCAGCCATCTGAACCACGAATGGACACGAATAGACCTGAAAAAGCTTCATCTGACACAAAAGGAGACGAACAGGAAAAAGAATGAACTCGAAATATCCGTGGTTGACACGCGCGCTCCCATTTGCCGTTTATATGCTTTTTATTGTGATTCAAGATCTCTTAAATGCTGTTCTCTCTGAGCATATCAGCGAGCTTTATCTCATCCCGATATTTTACACGTTAAAAATCACGGTCGTCGGGGTTCTTCTGATGATTTTTTGGAAAACTTATGATGAACTTAGGCAATTCAGATTTAAAGTCGAGCCTGTTGTTTTAACCGTGGCAGTCGGTGCGACTGTGTTTATCCTATGGATTCAGATGGACTGGGATTTTGCGACAATGGCGCTGGATTCAAAAGGGGCTGACGTTTATAATCCGCAAAAGCTGCCGTCCTCCTTCTATTATTTGTTCATTGGCGTCAGGCTGTTTGGGGCGGCTGTGGTTGTTCCCATTTTTGAAGAACTTTTCTGGCGTTCATTGATTATCCGTTACATCATCCATCCCGACTTTAAGTCTGTCCGAATTGGCGCATTTTCCTGGGCGTCCTTTTTAGTCTCCGCCGCTTTATTCGGAGCCGAACATCATTTCTGGCTGGCCGGCATCATGGCCGGTCTTATTTACAACCTTCTGCTGTATCGCACCAAGCATCTCTATTATTGTATTATCGCGCACGGCATAACCAATCTGATCCTCGGACTTTATGTTATCAGAACGGGCAACTGGATTTTCTGGTAGCGGATAATGATAACCTGAGATTCCGCCTTTTTTGTGCAAAACGCGTTCTGCTTCCCTCCAACATTTTTATCATTGCCTACCGATCGCACATTCAACCAAAAATGAGTGCGTCTTGACGAGCAAACACAAATGTAGTAAGATATTCGATGTCCAATTGCCTATTTACAGAGGTCATAATCTTGAAAAAACTAAAAACAGATAACAGACGCCGAATTAAAAATATTCTGAATCGGGTAACCACCTACGGTCGCATGATTAAATTCAGCCATACGATTTTTGCGCTTCCGTTTGCACTGGCAGCGGTGGTTCTGGCCGCAAAACAATATCCCATCGGTGCAAGCACATTTTTATGTATTTTAGTCGCTATGGTAGGCGCGCGTTCGGCTGCCATGGGGTTTAACCGTTTGGCCGATGCATCGATTGACGCCCAAAACCCGCGCACCGCTATTCGTGAAATTCCTTCCGGTCAACTTTCATTTAGCGCTACTGTGGGCTTTGTTATCTTTTCTTCCGCTGTCTTTGTAGTGGCTTGCGCCTTATTAGGACGCCTTTGCCTGATTTTATCCTTGCCCATTTTACTGCTGCTATTTTCCTACTCTTACACGAAGCGCTTTACCTGGCTTTCGCACCTTTACCTGGGATTTGTCATCGCCCTTGCCCCCCTTGGCGCCTGGATCGCCGTAACCGATTCATTTACCTGGCCGGTGTTAACCCTCTGTCTGGCCCTGATGACCTATATCGCCGGTTTTGATATTCTCTATGCCTGCCAGGACAATGATTTTGACCGCGCCCAGGGGCTCTATTCCATTCCGGCCAAATTTGGAATTAGGCAAGCGCTGATGATTGCTAAAGCGATTCATCTGCTTTCCTGGTGCTTCTTTTTATCCGTAAAATTTGTTTTTGATTTAAACATAATCTACCTGATTGCGGCGTTTATAATCGGAATGCTTTTGATCGTTGAGCATCTTTTGGTAAAGCCGGATAATCTGCGCCATATCAATGTCGCTTTTTTTCATGTGAATAGCATCATTTCTATCACCTTGCTTTCAGGTGTGCTTTTGGATGTTACTTTTCTACATTGAAAGGTGAACTATGGAATCAAATTGGATTCAACAATTGTCAGAAACTCAAAGACTGCTTCTTTTTAGCAGTGCAGGCATCTATTTTGGCGGTTTGGCCGCTCATGTCACCGCAAAATTGCTCGAAGCGGCCGGCGCTGGGATCAGAAAAAGTTTCGCCCCGAACCTCGGGAAAAGGCGTTAAATATCGCCTTCGGTCAGGCGCTTAATGAAACTTTTAAATCCTTCACCCCGGATGATGCCACATTTGAGCATCTTTGTAATATCTTCCAGGAATGGCTTGATCGTGAAGATGTCGTTATTGAGCTTGTTAAGCTAATTGAACCCCATAAAGACAGCAAAATCAATATGGCGGTGTTGAAGCAAGAGTTTGAAGAATTGTCCTATTCCCCCGATCATTTGGGTGACAACATACGCTTCGATGATCTGGTTTTACGATTCGCCGATGAATTTAAAAACGCCGCTGCCAAACAACCTGAGCTTCAAGATCAGATTAAAATCAGCTTGTTAAAGGATATCGTCGAACAGTTGCAGTTGATA
>JAOZRC010000100.1 GCA_029940345.1 Desulfobacterales bacterium | reverse complement strand
CGCGATGAAAGTGCCGTGGATACCGGTTTTGATGTCGGTATTGGCATGGCCTACGATATTAATGACGCATTTAAAGCCACAGCCGGCTATCTTTATACCGTTACAGGCGTTGACAACGCCAAGGATATGACACCGGAGTTGCCCGAACTAGATGCACACACCATCGGTGCCGGGCTGACATGGAAAGTGATGCCCCAATTCAATCTGAATTTCGGCACTGGCCATGTTTTCTATGAAAGCGCTTCTTTTGTCAGCCGGACTACAGGCGCTAAAATCGAATATGAGAAGGATATTACTTTTGTCGCTTTAGGCCTCCAGTATAAATTCTTTTAACCTTCTGATCATCCTTCATTGATCAGTTAAAATTCCAAGGAGTGCTGAACCAGAGGTTTAGCACTCCTTGGTAAAGTGTAAACTACTTTCAAGCTATTTTGAAGGATGCCGAATCCTGCTTATTAACGTTACCAACATGCGTTCCCCACACTTCCATGTGGGAACGCAACCCCTCAGAGCCTGTTTGAAAAGTCTTAAATCGGCTGCAAAAGCGTGAGAGCGGTTCTGATTTCCGCAAATTTCATGGCAATAGGCCGGCTATTCCCTTAAAATTTGCGAAAATCAGCCCTCGCTCTCACACTTTTTCGCTTTGATCACGACTTTCGAAACAGGCTCTCACGTTCAAATTTAACTTTCTGAAATTTTTCAATCACCGCCAAAATTGCGTCAACGCGCCTAAGATGACACATCGCATCCAAAGTAAACCGCAGAACGGAGGCCTTCATTCCTCCAAAACCGCCAATGGATCCTGAAATATTCCAGCAACTGAAAAAACGTGTCTGTCATCAGCATTTGAATAAACGCCTTAAGCGACAGATGAAGCGGTATCATGATACGTTTTACAACCGGTTTCGCCTTCATCGACAAAATTTCAAATACAGCGCTAAGATATTAAAATATGTTTTATCTGCGTTCGGATTATTAGAAAGGGGATCTCGTAACTCCCTTGATCTGCGTGTTGAAAAACGGACGGTTTTTTTTAAATATCTTCCTCCTGATTTCGACGGTTTACGCCTTTTGCAACTTTCCGATATTCATATTGACGCCATGATTGATAGTGGTGCCCATTTAAAGCAAGTTATCACACAACAGGCGTTTGACATCTGTGTCATTACGGGTGATTTTCGTTCCCGCACCTTCAGTGGTAATGACCGCAATCGATCTAAAATGGCAGCCTTAACATCCGTTTTGAATTGCGAGTACGGTATTTTCGGCGTCTTAGGAAACCACGATTATATTGAAAGCACGTTTTATCTGGAAAAAATGGGAATTCGTATATTACTAAATGAAAATGTCGTTCTTGAGCGCGGCCAAGCCAAATTATGGTTGGTCGGTACAGATGACGCCTACTATTATAAAACGGACGATCTGCCGAGAGCGCTTCAAAAAGTACCGCGAAAAGGCTTTAAAATCATGATTGCGCATTCTGCGGAGTTGGTTAAAAAAGCGAGTCAATACGGTGTGCGCTATTATATTAGCGGTCATACCCACGGTGGCCAGATATGTCTTCCCGGCGGCATTCCAATCATCACGAATACGAACGGACGGCGCCAATTTATCAGCGGTTTATGGCAGTATAAGCAAATGCAGGGATATACATCCAGGGGGACCGGCTCTTCAGGGCTGCAAGTACGTTTTAATTGTCCGCCGGAAATCACGATTCATGTATTAAGGAACGCGAATTAAGCGACTTGAACGAAATCACTTGCCGGATATATCTCCGGGGGTCTGTCTTCTGTCTTCCGTGTTGCGTAATCAGGTGAATATTCTAATATGCACCCGATTACGCGCTTTGAATATGAACCCGAATTTTTCGCAATTGCGGCTCAATTGATTGAATCAGTGTTGGTGCGCTGTGAAGCCTATTTTTCGTAACCGTTACTCCCCTATGAGCGGAACGGCTTTCCGCTCTACATGATCGCAGCCGTGCGTGAGCGTGTAGCGCGGGAAGCTGTCCCGCGTTGTTTGCATGTAGGGGGGAGTGAACGGTTACTATTTTTCAGTGATGGTTTCATCAACTTTATGACCAAAATGACGTCCTCCGGATTCTGCGGCAACCAATACCTTGTCACCGGGTTTGAGATTAACGACCGAAGTCGCACCGCCTTCCGTAGTAACCAGCCTGACTGTTTCGGCGTTTTGGAGAATCGTACTGATGGGTTTTTCATCAACGATTGCTTTAACGATTAAAAGCGGACGTTTTTCAATTTTAGCGCGTCCGACGACTGACATAATCGAATTGCCCTGGAAATCAGTCAGAAGCACCTGATCGCCAGATCCCAATTCAGATAAATAAGATGTTTTACCACCCGGAATGCGTATATAGCCATGTATTCCCCCGGCATTGACTCTGAATGGGCGGGCCGCCACATACGGATTGGATAAACATTCCGAGTGGACCAGAAACATCGCATTGCTGGCGTCGCCCACTAACATACCTTGACCCGGGTACATGGTTGTACATGTGTCCACGCAAACCCGGTCGCCCATGCCAACGGAAATGACATCGGCAATCTCAGCAATTTTCAAATCCATTTGATCTTCATTCAGATGCAACTGGGTCAATGCATGCTTTAGTTCGCGGTTGTTGGTGGTGTGGAATAAAATTTGGCGCACTCCCTTTTCGAGAATGCCAAAGGCCGTGCGTGCTTCCTTGAGCGATGTGACCGGAGCAATCACATCAGCTCCCTGGGCGATAAGATTTTCGAGCGGGATGATCGTCCAATCATCGCTTTGCAGGATTACCATACGGTTTTGGCTAAGCCTGATAATCTTGTCTTCATCTTCACTGCTCTGAATATTGAAATAAATCACATCTTCGCCAAGCACCAGATCACCATCTTCGGCGATTGTTTTAATAATACCCAATTCCTTGACTTTGGCGGAGCAGCCCCTATTCACCATAATGCCATCGGCACCACCCTCAATTGCGGTAACCACCAAGTCTTTATCCCACGGATCTACTTTGACCCATATTTTACGCATTTTATCCTCCTTATGAACAATAATTTGTGGATTATACTATTTTTATAGTAAAGCAGATTTCATAGGATTTTAAAAGAACTTTCAGGCCTCATTTTATTTTTGTAAGATACGCAATGCATCCGCCACACTCTGACCGTTATGGATGATGGCTGACATGGCCTTTACCATAAGGGTCGGATCGCGGTGTTGAAAAATATTACGGCCGATGGAAACACCCGCACCACCGGCGTCAATAGCCCCTTTCACCATTTCCAGGATATCCTGATCCGAGTCCATTTTTTCACCACCGGCGATAACCACCGGAATGTTGCAGCCGTCAACCACTTCCCGAAATGATTCAACGCTTCCGGTATAAGATACTTTTACAATATCCGCGCCCATTTCGTACCCTACCCGCGCCGCATGTTTGACCACATTGACGTCATACTCATTCGTAATTTCAGGCCCCCTGGGATAGATCATCGCCAAAAGAGGCATGCCCCAGGTGCGCGCTTCATTGCTAACCCATCCGAAATCATTGAGCATCTCTTTTTCATGGCCATTGCCCAAATTTACATGGATCGATACGGCATCCGCACCCAGTTTAAGCGCTTCCTCCACCTTGCAGACCAGCGTTTTCGCATTCGGATCCGTAGAAAGCATTGTAGACGCTGATAAGTGAACAATAAGCCCAATATCCCGTCCATGACGGCGATGCCCTTCGCCCACCAACCCTTTGTGCTCCACTATTGCGTTAGCACCCCCTTCTGAAACATTCTCAATGGCGTCTTTTATCTTTTTGACTCCGTCGATCGGTCCCACCGAAATGCCATGATCCATAGGCACAATCACCGTTTTGCCAGTGTTGCGATTCATGATTCGTTCCATCCGAATTTTTTTGCCGATAATTGTCATACTGCCTCCCTTTGTTACATAAAAAAAGCCGTGAAGTTTTGTTTCTCCACGGCTAAAAACAAAAAAACCGTGGCAGTCAGGTCTGTCCACGGCTTGGTTTACTGTATTATGTTATTTAACGCTTGCCAGACAGACCGGTGCTATAAAAATAATACCACCAAAAATAATAGCATCGGCCTGCAAAGTCTATCATAATTATTCCCTATAACGCATTTTAAAAAAATTATATTTACATATCATTTTACATAATGTCAAGATATTTTCACAGGACAGTATGCCAATTTCGGAAATCATGACGTCATTTCATATAATGACATGAATTAATTCATTATATATCATTTTAGTGACCTTTAAGGATATAATCAACACCGTTTTTAAATAAACGAACGCCGAGGGTATCACCGGTGTTCATCCGGCGGCCCTGACGATTAAGCTTTTCTTTTAAACGCGTCCAATCCGGATGATTGGTAAAATGGTTAAAGGCTTCGGGATGGGGCATAAGGCCGAAAATATGGCCTGTCGGATCACACAGGCCGGCGATATCATACAAGGAGCCGTTCGGATTGGAGGGGAAATGGCCGTTTGCCGGTTCTCCGTTTTCGCGAGCATAGCGGATGACGACCTGATGATTATCTATCAAACGTTTGATAACGTGTTCGTCGGCCACAAATTTACCTTCGCCATGTCGGATGGGAAGTTCCAACTGTTGCATATTATGCGTAAACACACAAGGCGATTGCTGATTGACCGTTAACGACACCCAGTCATTGCGAAAATTGCCGCAATCATTAAAGGTCAGTGCGACTGAACGGGTTTGGTAATCGTCATTAAGACCCGGCAAAAGGCCTAAGTTGACCAGGGTTTGAAACCCGTTGCAGATACCCAGAACAAGATTGCCGTTGGCGATAAAGTCAAGAATACGGCTGCCCAGATTGGTTTTAAGGCGTACGGCCTGGATAACGCCGCCACCATGATCGTCGCCCCAACTGAAACCACCGCCGAGTACCAATAATTTGAAATCTTTCAAATGAACTTCACCATTGATAAGTGCGTTGGTATGCATACGCTGAACCTCCGCACCTGCCAATTGAAGCGCATAAGCGGTTTCATTATCGCAATTCAGGCCGAATCCGGTTAAAACCAAGGCGTTAACACGCTTACTCATATCCGATTGTTCTCCAAGTATACTGTTTAGTAATGCAGGTCATTGACATAAGCCGGCAGGTTGAGCGAAAATTCAGCTATCTTATATAACTGAACTATAGGCTTCCTTCAGGCTTAAATGAATTCCCTTACACAGCAATCGCTTCATCAGGTGGAGTCAGCGTTACCGATGCTTCATAAAACGGCATTAAGATGCCGAACAATGTTGAAATATCATCAGCGATTTTATCTCCCTGGGCAAGTATTTCAGCTTTAGCCGCTTTTTGGTAAATTTGAAATTCAATCTCGGCGTCAGCCGGAACTGTCTCAAAAAACTCGGCAAGTGAGCCGATCTCTTCCCCGGCGCCTTCACCATCGCGATGTTTTTTAATCGTCCATTTTCCATCGTGCGCATCAATTTGTCCAATGATGCTTTTTCCCGATTTATCATCAATCCGTAAATGATGTTCACTTACAATTTTATTAAGCAACGCCTCATTGTTTTCTTTTTTCAGCCAGGCAACAAATGCGTTCCAATCCGACGTATCCAGATCATTTTGATTTCCACGTTCAATGTAAAAGCCGTATGACAGATCCGTGGCATCAATCAGAGCGAAAAATTTTGCCTGTGTCCGGCTATCCTTCAAACGATGATGACTCATATCCTGCCAGTGAATCGCTGTTTTGCGGGATACGGCCCAGGAGTTAATTAGAAGCTTAACGGATCCCAGTCGTTTGGTCACGGCACCACCCAGATAATTGCGATTGCGCCATTTGGTTCCTGAAATAGTCGTTTTAAAATCACTTTCCGCAAAGCCCTTAAATTCTTGGCCCATTTTGGATAAAGACCCTCGACCCTTGCGGCGTCCTTTAGGAGCCCTTTTTTCCTCCCTTATCTCTTTTTCAAGTTGTATTCTTTCAATTATTCTTGTTTGCAAATCAACGCTGGTGGAGGTTTGCTCGCCAGTTTCCCACTGGATCGTCATCATATCATCTTCAACAGAAATAACTTCATAAATCCCTTTCACATTTTCATACTTTTGACCAACTTCAAATTGAATCTCATTGCTCATTTTATACACCTCATTGCATTTAAGTTGTTCTGAGAGTCTATACAAGCGTCCCCAAGGGGCGTTTCCAGGCATATCTCAGTTCAGACACGGGAATATCGGCAATCGGATAACCATCTGCTCCGTTGATAATAAAATGATCTGCTTTGCCTGTGATCACGCCGATACAGGCGCAGGGCATATCCATAAAAAGGGTTTCAAAGGCCTCACTTTTTTCAGGAGCCACGGTAATAATAAAGCGTCCCGGTGTTTCTGAAAATAAAATAATATCATCACGATGAACCTGATCGGCAGCGACCTTGTTCATATCTATTTTCATCCCCAAACCACCGCCCATGGCAACCATTGCCAGATGTATACCCAAACCGCCGCGATATACACCGTGAACGGACGCAACCAATTCCTGACGAATGGCCTGATGAACCGCTTTATACACCCTCCTGAATTTATCCGGATACACTTTGGGAACATTCATTCCTACATATCCGAAATGAGCATAGTACTCGGAGCCTCCCAGTTCGTTGCGCGTCATACCTAACACATATACCCGATCACCGATAATTTTGCTGTCCATTGTAACACATTGGGCTATATTTTGAACCACACCGGTGCAGGAAAATTGAAGCGTTTCCATTGCTGAAACCTTATGAATTTCATCGTAGCGTCCGGCTAAATGGCCATCAACATACATGCTGTCCTTACCCGATAATAATGGAATTTTGTAAGCCAGGCAGGTTTCTTTTAACCCCAGACAGGCGCGCACCAATTGCGCCGCTTTAAATTTTCCATCCGGATTGGCAACCGGATCGTATTGTATTGCAGGCCAGCAGAAATTATCCACACCGCCGATCTGATCCCAATCGGCGCCCACGGCAAGCAGGCGACGGACGGCTTCGTCAATTGTGCAGCTGGCCATGTGCCAGGCGTCGATGGCCGAGTACCAAGGTAAAAGGGCCTGGGCATAAGCCAGGCCGATATCGGAATCCAACACCGGCCGAATCACAACCGCATCATTATTCATATCACATTGAGCGCCTACCAGCGGTTTAATAACACTGGTTCCCTGCACTTCATGGTCATACTGGCGTACAATCCACTCTTTTGAACAAATGTTAGGACGCGCCAGCATATCCGGCAGCAGCTTGTTGTAATTTTCAGGCGGGATGATAACCGGCTCATGCAGACCTCGATCCGCGGGTGTGCGCCATTGCGCCTCAAACTCCCATTGTGGAAAACCTGCTGAAAGAAAATCAAGATCAATGTAAGTGCAGGTTTTACCTTTGTAGGTGATGTGCAGCTTGCCTGTATCCGTATACTGGCCAATGACAGTGCTTTCAACCGCATGTTTTTCAGATAATTTATGAAAGCGCTCCCAATGTTCGGGTTTTATGGCAACGGTCATACGCTCTTGCGATTCCGAAACCCAGATTTCCCATTGATCCATGCCTTGATATTTTAACGGCACTTTTTCCAATTGTATGGAACATCCGTCAGAAAAGAGTGCCGATTCCCCAACCGAGGATGACAATCCGCCGCCGCCATTATCGGTAATAAATTGAATCAGTCCCTCATCCCGGGCTTCCAACAAAAAATCATGCATTTTTTTCTGGGTGTAGGGATCGCCAATCTGTACATGACCCGCCGGTGTATCAGCCGAAAAGCTTTCTGATGACGCTGTAACGCCATGAATACCATCCTTGCCCACACGTCCGCCGCACATAATCACTAAATCACCAGGAGAAGTGCGTTTTTTTTCAGCCGGGCTGTCGGCGACCTTAGCAGGCATTATCCCAACCGCAGTAACAAACACCAAGCTCTTGCCGATATAGGCGTCATCAAAAAGCACCTGCCCGAAAGTGGTGGGAATGCCACTTTTGTTGCCGCCGTCACGCACGCCTTCTATAACGCCATCCAATAATCGCCGGGGATGCAGATGCGGTTTGAGCGGGCCGCGATAATCGCGCGGACCGACACAATAACCGTAGCCGCCCATCACCAACTTTGCGCCTTTGCCCGTGCCCAGCGGATCGCGGTAAACACCGACAATGCCGGTAATGGCACCACCGTATGCTTCCATGTTGGAAGGCGAATTGTGGGTTTCACCGGTAATCACATAATAATGGTTATCATCAAAACGGCCGGCACCGGCATTATCCCATAATACCGAAACCACCCATGATTTCTGCTCTTTGAGTTTCAGCGTGGGTATCCGAATGCAGGTTTTAAATAAATCGTCAATGATCTGAACCTGAGCGTTTGCGGAATCATGATAAAAAAAGCGGCCCTGGAAGGTGTTATGGTTGCAATGGTCGCTGCGCGCTTGTGAGATGTACTCCAATTCGACATCCGTTGGGTCTGACAAGCCCACAGAAGCGCGTTGGCGCCGCACCTCATTATTGGCAAAGTATGCCCGGATAGCGGGAATATCATTCGGATTTAACGCCAGATTACGTTCATCACTTACTTTTTGCAAGGCCGCATCACTATCCGCAGAGACGGTCAAAACGGACGGTTGATGATCAAGAATCACTTTAGGGATAATAAAGCCGACCCCGACCTCAGGGTCCCATTCCGATGACGGATATACCTGCCATTGCTGAATAATATCGTTAGCGAGAAGTTCGTTGGCAATTTTTTCAACCTTTTTTTCAAAAGCAGCCCGGTCGCGGCCAAATTCCGGATGGCTCCCTTGCAGGCAGTACCGTTTAGACGTATACACGGTTTCCCGGTCTTTAAGGCGGATGCCCAAGGTATCTTCAATCGCTTCCACAGCAGTGTCACCGGCATTGTCTTTTACACCGGGCCGGTATCCGATCCGGATACACCAATCGAATGCAATGGGCAGGGGATCAAAGGATGAAATCTGCGTCACCGGGTTGGTAAAAATGTCGTTTTGCACGATACTCAATTGTTCGGCGGTCAAATCGGCGTCAATTGTTAGGATATGAACGGTGCGAACGCCGGAGAGTTCGATTCCGAAATAGTTCCGCGCTTTTTGGCGAAGACCTTCGCCTTCAGCATCTGACAAATCCGGTTTTAATGCGATTTCAAGTCTATGTGGCATTATATTTTCTTTATGGATTATGGTTATCAATCAACCCAATTTGCAATAGCCAAATCAGGCACTTGTCTGAAATGACGGATATTACGTGTTACAAGCACTGCACGATGGGCAAGTGACACACTGGCAATCAAAATATCTTTACGACCAATCTTGCGTAAATTTTTTATGTTTTTCAAGGCCTCGAATTTAATGGCCGAGTTTTCATCAATCGGTAATACCGGAATTTGAGACAAAAGTTCCTCAGTACGGTCAAACAGTTTCTGAGCCCTTACCAATTGATTCCGGTCAGCCGCCTTTATAAGGAACTCGGAGCGGCCGCGTAATAATTCTATTTTAGTGATGATCGTGATTCTTACATCGGGATCATCAAGTTTTTTGAGATTCCTGATAACATTCGGATGTCCCGCATGTAAATGTGTGAGTGTGTCGGTGTCAAGAATGTGCATCGGGGCACTCTTCTTCCGGTCTGCCACGCTCTGAATATATCATCAAACGGAGATCATCCAATGTTTCATCATCTGATAAGGAACCTGCCTGATTTAATAATATTGCTCTCGTATCATGGCTTCTTAACCAGTCATCTACGGCTGATTTCAAAAAACGCCATTCGTCTTCGATTTTGCGACCGGGAATTCGGCCTTGAATAACCTGTCTTTCAACTTTGGTTTCAGGAAGCCTTAGATATTCTGCTATTTCCTTTAAATTAAGTATGTTATGAAATACAACTCCACTCATTTGCTTTCTCCGCGCATTTTTGCTATACTCGGCAAGGTTATAATTTGTGATTTTCAATTTATGGTGTCGGGTGTCAGGATGTTTGCGCTAAAGGCTGAACCCTGAAGTCTACACCATAGGTTTGAATAAGATAATCACAAAATAAAAATCCAAAATTATGGCCTTTTCAAGTATATATATCGTCAGTCATAAATTTTTGTAGCCAACCTCAACCCCTTGAACAATGGATGTAAACTCTCCGTAATGCTCTGTTTCATTGACAAAACATAGTCGGGCATTTTTTCATCATGCCAGCGGGGAAAACCACCGCGCCAGACGTATACAATCAATTTATGCCAGATTTTACGGGTGAATTGATAATCACCAATAGAAATAATCTCCGCTTTTTCATCGGCCAGAAAGGGAATTTCAATGCGTTGGGCATATTTAGAGATCATTTCCCGGATAACAGCCTGATTTTTAAACCCATCCGTTTGCTGCTTAAATGCTTCCGGATCGGATGGGAACGGAAAGCACCGGTAGGTTTCACCAATAAAGCCTGTATATTGAACACCATGAATAGCGCCCATTAAATCGCCGATCTCAGACGCATCTTGAATACAATCGACTTCCCATCGGGTTTGAATCCCGCCGCTATTTTTTTCACAGGCAATCTTGCGAAGGTTATTGCAAAATTGGGTTGCAAAAATAAAATAGTTTTCCAGAAGGAGCATATCCGTTTCAATATTAAAAAAGCCAAAGGCTATTTTTCCGTGGTTTATTGAATCAAAAGCTAAAGGCATTTCAGTTACAAGTTTTGAGTTTCAAGTTAAAAGAAAATGGTCATTACGCTACTTCTAACATAGGCCGGACTCGCGGAGTGGGGAGAGAACGATTTTCCGATTCAAAATGACGAATTACATCTTCAACTACTTCACACAAGTCTTTGTAAACTTGAATTGGATCATCTCCGTGAATTCCGGTAATAATGTCTGGACACCTGCCAAGGTATACTTGATCTTCATCATTCCATTCAACCCATTTATGGTAATTATCCAGCTTCATCTCTCTACCTCATCAATTGCCTGGCGTACTTGTTTTTCCTGATATTGTTTTGAGCTGTCACCCGATTTTCCACTCAGAGTGACAGCTCCTTGAAATAGTGGATGTACATATTTTCTATGAGAACCTTTCCCGGCACTTCTTATTTCGTAGAATCCGAAATTTTTTTAAATCCTTGATAAGTTCCCTGATTTTTCTTGGCATAATCATCTTTCAGGTTTTATTATTCGATTTTTTACACCATCATGTTTCAATTATCACATTTCATGTCCAATGTAAAACACCACTTGCAATACATGTCATCCGGATGAGGGTCCGGCGGTGCGAACTGACATTCCACGCTGATTCGGTCATCAATCGCATGGGCAAAACTTTCAAATTCACCGCGATGCATTTCTTTGCATACAAATTCATCCAATCCTCGCTTGCGTCGGGCTTTCTGGGTGGGGCATGACGGAACCGAAATCAGCACTTCATCCGGTTTTTGTTGGATATGATAATCTACCAGGATACACCATGGAAAAAATCGAAGCGCTTTTACAAAACCATCCAACCCGTTTTCCTGTATGTCAAAGCGCTTGACCAAATCTTTAGCGGCCATTCCGGCGACACGACCCCACACTTTTTCATTCAGATGCTCGGCGGTGGGTTGATCGAAACGCTCGGCAATATTGATAAACCAAAATGCATCCATCACGCGATAATGCCAAAGTAAAAAGCGAATGTAGTCGCGTAGATCATCCCCTTCCATATCGTTAAATATTTCCATGTTCATGGATACGCCCTCTTAAAAATTTGTTCTATAGGCTTTAAGAAAAAGCTTTTGGTTCGATGTAGGGTGGTCATCGCCTGCTAA
>JAOZRC010000724.1 GCA_029940345.1 Desulfobacterales bacterium | reverse complement strand
AGTTACACCGTAACATATGCATGATTGAATAAAAAAGAGACGCGAAGCATCACGTCTCTACTATTCATTCCCCTTGCATCTTATTATTCCGTAATTCTGCGACCTCTTTGCGTATGGTTCCATGTCAAATCAATTAGGTAAATTGTAAATACTGATACGGATGAAACGCGGAGACAATATTAACTTTAGCCTGAATAATTCATAAACGGCTCAAAAAATATAAAAAGATACGATTTTGACTTTCAGACGGATTCGAACACACGAATACTGCTTTGCAAATGGTATGCAAATAACAAACAAAGATATTTTCGACCCATTTTAGGCCGAACAGCCATATCAAGGCGCACTCCGGCCTTGACGTTTTTCGTGTTCATTGAAATCACCGGAATTATGTTATACACGCCTTCCATATGTGCATTAGTTCTTCCTGATACGGGTTGGACGAGGGTAAATGAATTTTGATTTTTGTAGCCATCCTGATCACTCTGGCACCGATTTTCAAAATTTTCAACCGGATTGTATCAAACTGCGCAACAGCGAATTGTGTGTTTTTCAGACACAACTCCCGAAACGCGTGCAGTAAGACATAGGCAATACTGTGGAGAAACAGACGGAATTGATTGGCGTAAAACCGGCTGCAGGATGTTCTGTCCGAGCCAAGATGATTTTTATGTTCTTTAATCATCAGCTCCATTGCTCCCCGACCACAGTAGATGGTTTGATAGAGCATTTGAATTCTGGAGTTGACCAAATCGGTCACAATGAAACGAATATTTTGCCCTTTGTCACTGTATTCAACTTTACAGATCACGCGCTGCGGCGTACTCCAGGAAGCAGCCTGATGAACAAATTCGGTAAACAGTTTGACCGGCCTGTTTTTTTGCAGGAACAATGTTTTGGCTCTCTCAACGAGACCTTCGACTTTTCGATTCATCGGCGCCCGACCGGTCAGTCCCAACACAAAGAAAAGGTTGAACTGATCACAAAAATCAAAGACTTCAGGGCATGCATAATGAGAATCGCCTCTGATGATGATACCGACATCGGGCCAGGCTTGCCTGATTCTTTGAACGATTCGCTTTAAGATCATGACAATTTCTTTTCCGGAAGGCCGCTTGCCCTCTCTGAGAATGGTGGTGATCAACTTACCGGTTGTGCCTTCATAGATATGAATCGGCATAAAGCAATAGCTGCCATGATAGGCATTGAAGAACGATAACTGTTGATTGCCATGCGTTGGGTCCGGTGTGTCATCAATATCGAGAATAATGCCTTTGGGTACTTTTTTATAGGAGGCAAGAAACGAATCAACAAATGCCTCCGCGATCCGATAGAGGTCTTTTCTTGAAGCCGTATTCTCAAACCTGCTGATCGTGGGCTGACTGGCAAGAGGCGAATCCGGCTTGTCGCATGCAATTTTCAAAATAGGATCATTCCGCAGATTATCCGAATCGTTGGCGTCTTCGTATCCGGCAGCGATTTGATACACACGTTGCCTGAGAAGCTGAACAAGATCGTGTTTGACATATCCCGGGTGACGCCGATCATCAAGTGCATTGGCGATCCGATCAATAATCCCGGTCTTCTTCTCAATTTCGCGAAGGAACAGAAGTCCGGCATCAGAAGAGACATCGCCGCCGTTAAAATCGGCAATAATTTTTTTGTGAGAAACAGCTTTAAAAATCATGGTTTGTTTTGTATTTTTATGCATAGCTGTTTCTCCATAAAGTTGTTTTTATGTCGTTTTCGCAAACACAATTTAAAACAATACTTTATGCTGTGAAACAGCTTTTTTTGTGAATTATTCAGGTTTGATAAAGGAGAGAAGAAATAAAGTGGACCCCATTGTCAAGACCACAATGAGTGGTTTTTAAGGTGTAGCTTTTTTAAGCAGTTTTTTTGTATTCATAGCCGTAATAGACCATTGCTGGTGTTTTGTTATTGAGAGATTGATGTGGTCTCTCATGGTTGTAGAACTGGAAGTAAGCATCCAGGCCGGCTCTCAGTTCTATGATTGTCTGATAATCCTTGATATAGATGTCCTGGTACTTGAGTGACCGCCAGAGCCGTTCAATCATAATGTTGTCAAAAGCGCGGCCACGACCATCCATACTGATCTTGATGCCCGCATTTTTAAGCAAGCTGGTATGATCTTCACCGGTGAACTGAGATCCCTGGTCAGTGTTCATAATCTCAGGGGTTGCGCTTTCTAATGCCTCATTGAGTGCATCAATACAAAACTCAGCATCCATGGTATTGGACAGGCGCCAAGAGAGAACAAAACGGCTGTACCAGTCCATTACAGCGACCAAATACACAAAGCCATGGGCAAGACGGATATAAGTGATGTCGCTGCACCAGACCTGATCTGCATGATCTATAGACAGGTTCTTGAGCAGATACGGGTATATTTTGTGTCCCTTGTTGCCAATGCTCAAACGTGGCTTTGGATAAATGGCATGAAGGCCCATCAGGCGCATAAGCCGTTGAATTCTCTTGCGGTTAACTGGCAGGCCTTCACGTCGCAAAACAGTGGTCATGCTGCGTGAACCGTAAAATGGGTACTTCATATACAATTCATCAAGACGGCCCATAATCTGGAGATTCTCTTCCGTCTCCACGGCTGCTTGAAAGATATCTGGGCTGCTTCTCAAGAATGGATGCTGACCAGAGTAATAACTGGACCGATTCAAGCCGAGCAATTCACATTGTTTTCGAATGCTGATTTGTTTATGACCTGGACTAATCATCTGTCTTTTCTCCTCAAGAGTCCAGGCCTTTAGAACTTTTTTTTCAGCCAGTCCAGTTCTACTTTGAGACGACCAATCTCTTGGTAGAGACGGTCTTTCTCCTTTTCTTCTGATCGGCCCGACCGGCGAGGATCGGTGAATACATCTTCAAGCCCTTCCCGCAGTTGCCGTTTCCATTGGCTGACTTGATTGGGATGAACTTCATACTCCGAGGCTATCTCGGATATGGTCTTTTGACCTTTGATTGCCTCAAGAGCAACCTTGGATTTGAATGTTGCTGAGAAACGTCTTCTTGGCATCGGGACCCTCCAATTTACACTTTAACGCGTGGTCCAGTTTATTGGGTCCAATATAAATATCAGCTTAAAGTCAGCTCTGTCCGGTTAA
>JAOZRC010000723.1 GCA_029940345.1 Desulfobacterales bacterium | reverse complement strand
ATAGTATCTCTTTATGATGACCTGATTTCAAACTCACAACCATGGAGCAATCAATGACAGGCAACGAAATTCGCAGAAAATACCTTGAATTCTTTGAAAAACACAATCATCGCATTGTCCGCAGTTCTTCATTGGTTCCGGCCGATGATCCCACCTTATTATTCACCAATGCCGGCATGGTGCAGTTTAAACGCTGTTTTCTTGGCGATGAAAAAAGAGACTACAATCGTGCTGTAACCGCCCAAAAATGTGTGCGTGCCGGCGGGAAGCACAATGACCTGGAAAATGTCGGCTACACCGCTCGGCACCACACGTTTTTTGAAATGATGGGGAACTTTTCCTTTGGTGATTATTTTAAGGAAAAAGCCATTGAATTTGCCTGGGATCTGCTTTTAAATGGCTACGGTCTGCCCGAAGATAAACTTTGGGTTTCGATTTATTTGGACGATGACGAGGCGTTTGAACTCTGGAATAAAAATATCGGCGTACCGGAAGATAAAATTATCCGGTTGGGCGAGGAAGACAATTTTTGGTCAATGGGAGACACCGGCCCTTGCGGGCCGTGTAGTGAAATTCATCTTGACCGGGGCCCGGAATACGGCTGTGACCGGCCGGATTGCGCCGTGGGATGTGACTGCGACCGCTATCTCGAAATTTGGAATTTAGTGTTTATGCAGTTCGACCGCGATCCGTCCGGTAAGATGACGCCGCTGCCCAAACCCAGTATCGACACCGGATTGGGCTTGGAGCGCATGGCACTGCTTCTTCAAAACGTGAATTCTAACTACGAAACGGATCTGATTCAGCCAATTATGGCAAGGGCCGCCCAACTGTCCGGCAAAGAGATCGGGGCGTCATCAGAAACGGATATTGCGTTAAAAGTGATTGCCGACCATTCCCGGGCAGCAGCTTTTCTCATCGGCGACGGCATTATGCCTTCTAACGAAGGCCGTGGTTATGTGCTGCGCCGTATTATGCGCCGGGCGATTCGTTATGGCCGCCACATCGGTTTGCAAAAACCGTTTTTGCATGACACCGCCAAAGTGGTCTTTGATATCATGCAAAATGCCTATCCGGACTTAGCCGCCGCCGAAGCCTTTATTCGGAATGTCATTAAAAATGAAGAAGTGCGTTTTTCCGAAACCTTGGATTACGGGCTTAAACTGTTGAATGAATCTTTGGCTGAAATCAAAGCACGAGGCGAGAAAACCGTGCCCGGCGATATTATTTTCAAGCTTTACGACACGTATGGTTTTCCTGTGGATATTGTCAGAGATGTCGTGCGGGATGAAAAATTGGAATTGGATACCGACGGGTTTGATAAGGCGATGGATAGACAGCGTGCTCAATCGCGTTCCGTCACAACGTTCGCTTCGGTGGGCGAAGCGTATAAAACGCTTTCGAGTCAAGGCGTTAAAACCGAATTTATAGGGTATGAACAATCGTCTTGCGAATCTGAAGTGCTCATTCTTGTAGTCGATGGCAACGCTGTCCAGGAAGCCGATCCAGGTCTGAAAATCGAAATGGTGACGACAGCCACTCCCTTTTATGCCGAATCCGGCGGACAAATGGGTGATGTCGGCCGGATTACGGCCAGCAATGTTGATGGAAATTTTGAGATGAAGGTGAATGATACAGTCAAAGACCCCACGGGACTGATTATTCACCGGGGCGAAGTGATTCAAGGAAAGGTTCGAAAGGGCGACGTTGTTACACTTAGCATCAATGAGGCTACTCGTCAGGCGACCCGATGCAATCACACTGCCACGCATCTGTTGCACTACGCCCTGCGCACGATTGTTGGTGAACACGTCAAACAGGCCGGATCAAAAGTGACACCAGATCGTATGCGTTTTGATTTCACCCATTTCGCATTGTTGCCCCAGGATACTATAGACGAAATTGAAGCGATGGTTAACCGGCAGGTGTGCCGCAATGTTCCCGTGCAGACCAAAGAGATGAATGCCGAAGAGGCCTTTAATTCAGGTGCAACCGCTTTGTTTGAGGAAAAATATGGGGATTGGGTGCGCGTCGTCTCCATAAATGATTTTAGCCGTGAACTGTGTGGCGGCACCCATGCAAACCGAACTGGCGATATCGGTGTTTTTAAAATCACGGCCGAATCGGGAATAGCGTCCGGCGTGCGTCGCATCGAAGCGCTTACAGGCGACACCGCGCTTGCTTATACCCAGAAAAAAGACCGGATAGTGAGTGCAGCCGCGCGTTTGCTTAAAATCGAACCGGCGGCCTTGGAAACACGGATTGAGAAAATTTTGGCAGGTCAGAAAGCACTTGAAAAGGATGTGACCCAACTAAAAGCGCAATTGGCTTCAAAAGAGGCCGAAGATGCCATGGCCGCCTTTAAAACCATTAACGATGTGCCGGTTTTGGCTCAAAAAGTCACATCCGATCAGCCGGCTGCGTTAAGGGAATTGGCTGACCGCTTTAAAGATCGTATAAAATCAGGCATTGTTGTTTTGGGAGCGGTTTCAGGCGATAAGGTGCTGTTAATAGCCGTGGTATCCAAAAACCTGACCCAACGTTACCATGCCGGCAACCTAATTAAGCAAGTGGCCACATTGGTGGGCGGCGGCGGTGGCGGACGACCGGATATGGCTCAGGCCGGGGGCTCACAGCCTGAAAAACTGGATATGGCACTTAACAAAGTGTATGATATCGTGGCCGGGATGTAAGTCGTTATAGGAAAAATGTCTGAATCAGAATTAACAGAATTTCCGCTGAAATCGGGGGCATCCTTCATTGACCAGTTTACACTTTGTCCCGTTAGGGACATGATATCTATAGAAAAAAAGCCTATCAACACGGCAAGTCCCGTAGGGACGAAATAGAAAAAGTGTAAACTACTTTGAGCCTTATATGAAGGACGCCAAATCGGGCCGGTAAATTCTGATTCAGACAATTAAAAAAAACTAATGTGGCATTCTTCATAAAAGGACAAAAACATTTAAAAATTTTGGCATCCTTCATTTTGACCTAAAAGTAGTTTACACTTTTCAATGGAGTGCCAAACTATAGCTTGTACCATATGACTCTGCGGTATTCTTATCATCATAATCCGCTGGTGATAAGATTATAAAGTCAAATTTTACCGCAAAGTCATCTGGAACAGGCTTTAA
>JAOZRC010000722.1 GCA_029940345.1 Desulfobacterales bacterium | reverse complement strand
GTTTGGCATTTAGCGCCCGCTAATGCTAAACTGTAAGTTCAGCAGTCCAGAAAAAATGTAAACCACTTTTTGGTTATTAGGAAGGATGCCCTAAATTTAAATAAAAATCATAAATAAATCAATAATTTCTTTGATATCCTTCAAGATAGCCTCTTAAAAAGAAATTCATTGACTTGTTTTTTTTCTTTCACTAAGTTACATTCATTTTCTAAATTAAAATAAAATTTGTTCGATGTATGAACAACATTTATTGGATTGTCTATTTGGATACACCTGTTAAATGACCTTATCAGGTCTTTGCATTGTATTTTTTAAACCTTTAACAGCTATGGAGGCGCTAATGGAAAAGGAAAACGCATTTTATGCAAAATTGGAGCAAAAGGGGGTTTCAAGAAGAAACTTTATGCGGTACTGTACTTTCCTTACGGCCACTATGGGACTATCATCATCATTTGTCCCCAAGGTCGCGGAAGTCTTTGCAGCACCCAAACAACGTCCGCCGGTTATATGGCTGCATTTCGCCGAATGCACGGGATGCTCGGAAGCTTTTTTAAGATCCGAATATCCGCATGTCGATGATCTGATTCTTGATATTCTTTCCGTGGAATATCATGAAACTATTATGGCGGCCGCAGGACATCAGGCTGAAGAACAACTCAAATCGGCCGTAAAACAGCACAAAGGTAAGTTTATCTGTATTGTCGAAGGTGCGATCTCGACCAAAGATAATGGCGTGTATGGCATGGTTGGCGGACGGACGTTTTTAGAGATCGCCAAAGAAGTATGCCCACAGGCGGCAGCCGTTATCAGTATCGGAACCTGCTCGGCATATGGCGGCGTTCAGGCGGCTAAACCGAATCCCGGGGGCTACAAGTCTGTCAGCGAGGCGTTGGGGATAAAAACATTGAATATCCCGGGATGCCCTCCCAACCCGGTTAATCTCATAGGAACGGTTGTCAATTATCTCCTTCTCGGAAAACTTCCCGCGTTAGATGATCTTGGCCGTCCCTCTTTTGCGTATGGCAAAAGCATTCACGATCAGTGTCCGCGTCGTTCCCATTTCGAAAATGATGCATTTGTCACCGAGTTTGGCTCCGAAGAAGCCGCTTTAGGATACTGCCTGTATAAAATGGGATGTCGTGGTCCGGACACGTTTAACAATTGTCCAACCGCCAAATTTAATGCAGGGACGAGTTGGCCTGTTGAAGCGGGACATCCTTGCATCGGATGCAGCCAACCCAATTTCTGGGATGAAATGACGCCGTTTTATAAAGAACAATAAAAATAGCAAACTTCATCCGACAGTTTGCATTCGGCGTGGTGATTTTGGCTGTCATATATGTGAAACACATTGAATATGGTGCCAAAAAGTTAAAGAAATGAATAGTTTCCAACAGAGAAGGAGATAGATATAATGGGAAAAAAAATAGTAATAGATCCGATAACCCGGATCGAAGGCCACTTAAAAATTGAAGTGGAAGTGGCCGGTGGCAAAGTGGTGAATGCCTGGAGTTCAGGCCAGATGTTCCGAGGCATCGAACTCATTCTTCAGGGTCGCGATCCCCAAGACGCCCATCATTTTGTACAACGCTCCTGCGGGGTCTGAACGCTTACACATGCGCTGGCCTCGGTGAGGGCGGTAGAAAATGCGGTGGGAGTGAAAATACCTGAAAACGCACGGATCATCAGAAATCTTTTACATGGCGCGCAATTCCAGCATGATCATATTGTTCATTTTTATCATCTGCATGCGCTGGATTGGGTGGATATTGTGAGTGCGCTGAAAGCGGATCCGGCCAAAACAGCAAAACTGGCGGAAAATGCCAGTGGCGCAAGCTTTGGCGGAACTGTCTACTATAAAAATGTCCAGCAGCGTCTTGAAACATTTGTCAACAGCGGCCAACTTGGGCCGTTCAGCAACGCTTACTGGGGCCATACGGCCTATAAATTACCGCCGGAAGCCAACCTCATGGCAGCGGCGCATTATATTGAGGCGATTCGTCTTCAAGCACGAGCTGCACGCATGCACGCGATCTTTGCAGGCAAAAACCCACACTTGCAAGGGATGGCGGTTGGCGGCGTAACCTGTGTCAAAGACTTGACGCCGGACCGTATTGCCGAATTTTTATATCTATGGAAAGAAACACAAAGTTTTGTAACGGATGTTTATATACCCGATCTTTTGGCCGTGGCTTCTTTTTATAAGGACTGGGGCGCTATCGGCGGCACAACAAATTTTCTGGCCTGGGGCGAGTTCCCGGAAAGCGATCAGGAGCCTGACAGCCTGTATATGCCCCGTGGCGTGATCACCAAACGAGACCTGGCCGGTGTAAAAATGCCCAGCCAGGAAAAAGTGACCGAACATGTGATGCGCTCATGGTACGAAGGCAAGGACGCCAAACATCCATATGAAGGCGAAACCAAGCCACAACACGGCGAGTACAAGCCGGATGATGGCAAATACAGTTGGTTCAAGGCACCGCGTTACGATGGTAAAGCGTATGAAGTCGGACCCCTGGCAAGAGTTCTGGTCGCGTATGCCAAAGGCCACCAAGAGATCAAAGCTGTTGTGGATAGTACTTTGAAAAAACTGGACATTCCGGTTACGGCCCTCTTTTCCACCCTGGGACGTACTGCCGCTCGCGGTTTGGAAACCGTTGCCATCGGCAATCGGATGGAAAAATGGATTATGGAACTGGTTGAAAATGTCAAAAAAGGCGACACCAAAACGTTCCAGACCTGGAAAATGCCGGATAAGGCGGAGGGTGTGGGGCTCAATGACGTACCACGAGGTGCTTTAGGCCACTGGATACGCATTAAAGATAAAAAAATCGCCAACTACCAGTACGTGGTGCCATCCACTTGGAACCTGGGACCGCGTGATGATAAGGGCCAACTCGGACCGGTGGAGGAAGCCTTGATCGGAACCCCGGTGGCTGATCCTGAGAAACCGCTTGAGGTTTTAAGGACCGTTCACTCTTTTGATCCGTGTGTCGCCTGCGGCGTGCATATGATTGATACTGAAGCTGACCAGGTCTATAAGGTCAAAGTGTTATAAATTCGGATTTCCCTCTGGCTGGGTTATTCTTTTAGAGCCTGTTTGGAAAGTCGTGATCGAAGCGAAAAAGTGTGAGAGCG
>JAOZRC010000721.1 GCA_029940345.1 Desulfobacterales bacterium | reverse complement strand
TTCATAGGCGTAAGAAATATTTCAAAATCACCAATTATGACCGTGCCAAGTATATTTATTTTGCGCCCTGAAGGGGCGCGGGATGAAAAATATTTTCAGGATTACACCTGACCTCTTCGAGGTAAAAATTAGTAATTTATCAGGTGTGTTATTATTCCCCCCCAAATCCGTTATAATCAGAAATTATATAATAAGGTATTGTAACCATTCGAAACGAAAATTTACGGAGAATAACCATGGAAGCCTTACAAACACGAAATGAATATACGCCGGTAGAAAATCGGAAAATTGAAACAGATGAGCCAATTGAGGAACTGTCAGAGGACGGGCTTTACGTTTCTGAGGATGAATATCAGGATAAATATTACGAACATCTTGATTTTAATTATGAATGGAATAATGGCTATCTGGAGGAAAAACCCGCGAAGGATTTCGATGCCAGTCTGATATATCAATGGTTTTTTATGCTTTTAACACATTTTCTTGAAATAAATCCCATCGCAATAATGATGAATTTGAAAATGGGCTTTCGCTTGGCGATGTTGTCCAAAACAACGATTCGCAAGCCTGACCTGGGTGTGATTCTGACAAATAACATCATTCAACCCAAGGGCAAAGACTGTACTTTTAAGGGCATCTTTGATATCTGTATCGAATCATTATCTCATGCAAACAAAAATGCCGTCGCCCGTGATACGATTTCAAAAAAAAGGGAATACGAAATCATCGGCGTCAAAGAATATTATATCCTGGATGCATGGCAGGAAAAAACCGCTTTTTACAAGAGGAATAAACGCGGTGATTATACAAGTATCAGACCGATTCGGCAAGATATAATCCGGTCAGAGGCACTGCCCGGGTTTCAATTTCGTATCTCCGATTTGTACAAGCAGCCATCTTTGCTGTCCATGACAGAAGATAAGGTGTATCAGGAATTTTTAATGCCGTACTATCAACAGGAACGGCAGTTGAAAAATGAGGCTGAAAAACGAACGGAACAGGAACGTAAATTGAAAATCAAGGCTGAAAAACGAGCGGAACAGGAATACAAATTAAAAATTGAAGAACGCAAATTAAAAATCAAGGCTGAAAAATGTGCGGAGCAGGAACGTCAATTACGGGATATGGCAACCGAGCGCGCCGAACGTATGGCGGCCAAACTTAGAAAACTTGGGGTTTTGGTGGAAGATTAGGCATCCTTCATATTGTGCTAAAAGTAGTTTACACTTTATATATCGTCCCTACGGGACTTGGCGCTTTAGCAGGCTTTTTTTGGCATCCTTCATTTTCCGCTTAACACTTTAAAGGAGTGCTGAACCGAAGGTTTAGCGTTTAAGCTGGCCTTTGCTAAACCTTCGGTTCAGCACTCCCCATGAAAGTGCAAACTACTTTTAAGCTATTATGAAGGATGCCAAATATTTCAACCTGTGCGGTTGCTATAAAATGTAGGGTGGGCAAGTTTTCCCCTTACTGCATTCATATCTGATAGAAAAAGCAAAGGGACGGCCATGCTCAAAGGAAACTGCCTTTGCCCACCGGTTTTTATTGAAACGGTGGGCATCGCCGACAAAGATCAGGGCTGTAAACAAAATCAGTATCCGGCGATGCCCACCCTACACCGACAATTGTAACCGCACAGGTCGAAATATTTTACGTAAAATCTGTGATGCAGGGTGGGTGTAGCGCAGCGTAACCCACCGTTTCATTAGGATTTGGTGGGTTTCGCTACGCTACACCCACCCTACATCTGATAGCAACCGCACAGGTCGAAATAGTTTACACTTTTTTATATCGTCCCTACGGGACTTGTTGTATCAGCAAGCATCTTTCTATAGATATTGTGTCCCTAATGGGACAAAGTGTAAACCGACGAATGAAGGATGCCGATTAATCGTAAGAAAGGATTGATCAAAATCCCTTCTTACCTGAAATCCTTGTAGTTATCAGTAATAGCGGAGTGCAAACCACAATTTGCGTTACCGGAAGCTGAAACCGGCAAGCTGTGGCTCGCACTCCGATCATGCCAAAATAAGGCTCAGATTCAGACCAGATTATGGAAAAGCGTAGTAAGCGATCCCCTCAAAATTCCACACATCACCGGCCGTGTCAATCAGATGATTCTTTTCATTTTCATCCACAGTGAACAGATGCACCATTAGGCCTTCACTATAAAAACGGTACACCGGCAACGTTCCCTCCTGGTAATCGGCCGGAACATAGAAGGCGACGCCTTCATATCGCCAGACATCCGCGGCATTGGCGATCAGATGCTCTTTTTCATTTTCATCGATTGTGAAAAGATGCGTCATTAACGCTTCGCTGTAAAAACGATGAACAGCCTGAAGCGTGTTTTTTTGCTGGCGCGAGGCCGCCTCATATTGTTGTGCGAGATAGGAATAATAGGCAACATATTCAAATTGCCAGACAGAGGCCGCGTTAGCGATCAGATGATTTTTTTCATTTTCATCGATGGTAAACAAATGCTTTGACAAGCCCGGGCTATAAAAACGGTACACCGGATATATCTTGCCAAGAACACCCTGGGCCATGTTATATCCCAGGGAACCCGGTTCGCCCGGAACCGGCAGGTCTGAATCGACATCTATGCCTTGATTGCTGTAAATGCGGCCGTCGTTTAATTCCAGCGCCCATTGGCTCCAGTAATCCAGAGCGGAAAGGTCATCGCCGTCGGTGACGGTATAGAGAAAAGTCAGAATATTCGTTCCGCTGCCCCTGTTGTAATATGCCATACTTGGGATTTCCCCGATTCTCAGCACCAGTTGCGGCAGGCCTTTCACCCAGACCGGATGGCTGAATCGCACGGTGATCACAATGACGGAACCGACGGTGTATGAACCGGAGGAGGTCGCTGTCGAAGTCACATTGATCACACTCGGAACGGGAGGAACGGGAGGCGGTGATGTCGGCACCGCAAGAGCGATGTAATATGGAGTGTCGAGTCCTGTTGTGACAAGGTCTTCGACAGTGCTTCCGTCCAGATTGGCCCGCTGAATCTTGTCCGTTCCGGCATCCGTCCAGTACATCTTGTCGTTGCTTACATCCAGGGCAATGCCATATGGCGAGTCGAGTCCTGTTGTGACAAGGTCTTCGACAGTGCTTCCGTCCAGATTGGCCCGC
>JAOZRC010000099.1 GCA_029940345.1 Desulfobacterales bacterium | reverse complement strand
TCGCTCTCACACTTTTTCGCTTCGATCACGACTTTCCAAACAGGCTCTTAGTGAAAGCTTGCTTATAAAGAAGCTATAATTGGGAGGCGAAGAAAATGGTGAATAGACAAAATTGGGACTGGAATAGCGGGGAAAAAGAGATAGCGGACATTGGTGCCTGGAAGGAAAAATTCCTCAGAGTTCAAGAGCCGTATGCCAGTCCTGATGGTGAAAAAATCGCGGCGATTGTCATGCCGGATGAAATGGAATTCAGCGTTTGTGAAAACGGCAATGTATGGGAAGATGTGTTTGACAAGGTCTGGTTTTTGAAATTCGGCCCGGATAATCGTTTGACAGCGCTGGTGTCAGATACCGAGGAATGGACTTTAGCCGTTGACCAGTCTGCCTGGGAACACCGTTTTGATTATGTATGGGATACACATTTCAGTGAAGATGGCAAGCATATTGCTATCGCAGCCCAGAAAGAAGGGCGCTACCTGGGCGTAACCGATGACACTCCCTGGGAAACGGACTTTGATACAATGAATAACTTCACCGTCAGTCGTGACGGTAAGATGACTGCGGCCGCTGTTCAAATTGTATCATTTCAATCCGGCGATATTTTCAAATTCCAGGAAGGCGCTTATTCGGTCGCGGTAAACGGCCGGGCCTGGCCGAATAATTTTGTCAATGTATGGGACATGGCCTTTTCACCTGACAATCTGCATGTTGCCGCAGCCATTCGAATTAACCTGTATGATTATACCATTGCGATTGATGGCATCCCGTGGCGACAAACCTTTAACGGGGTGTGGGAGCCCCAGGTTAATCCCCATGACGGATCTGTGACCGCCCCGGTTCGTGTCGGCGGCAAATGGACGCTGGCTAAAGACGGCGAGATGTTATGGGATCGCCTGTTTGTCCAATTATGGCATCATCAATACAGTTCGGACGGACAAACGCTCGCCGCAATTGTCGCACCGGAATTTGGTCGTTGGACCGTTGCCGTTAATGGAAAACCCTGGGCGCACACGTTTGGTGACTTGGTGACCGACATGGTGGTCAGTCCTGATGGCGCTAAAGTGGCCTGTGTCGGCAAAGAGAATGGTAAATGGAACATCGCTCTGGATGGCGTTCGCTGGCCCGGCGATTTTGATATGGCCTGGAAACCGGTATTTAGCCCCGATGGAAACAACTTGGCGGCTAAGGTCGAGAAAAATGGTCAATATTCGATTGTTGTCAATGGAAAACCGTTGCAACAACAATTCGAAATGATATGGAACCCAATCTTTAATCCTGACGGTGACAAATTGCTGGTAAGGGGTATCAAATCCGGTGAAAATAAATATTATCGGCAGGTTATTCCGTTAGCGGAACTTTTATGAAAAGTTTGGAAGGCGTGCTGAACTTACAGTTTAGCATTTTCGCTTTCGTCGCTGCCTGTGAAGGCAATAAATCGGGTCTGTTAGTTCAGCACTCCTTTAAAAAACAACTTGAAACTTAAACTTGTAACTTGAAACTTCCAAAAGGGGTTCAAAACCATGCATGCAGTTTATAATTTTGTGAGCGGGCCGTTAGTGTGGGTGTCTTTTATCCTGTTTTTTGGCGGCAGTATATACCGGATCGTTTCCATGGCGCAAATGGCTAAGAAAACGGATCCGGTCGTGTATCATTTTTGGAGTCTGAAATATGCAATGCGTTCAATTTCACACTGGATCATTCCGTTTGCCAGTGAAAATATGCGTAAGCATCCTGCCATGACAATTGTGACTTTTGCTTTCCATATTTGCCTTTTCATCGCACCTTTGTTTCTTTTTGCCCATATTATTCTTTTTAAGGCGTCTTGGAATATCAGTTGGATCTATTTGCCAGATACGGTCGCCGATGTTATGACATGGATTGTCATCGGTGCTTGCATCTTTTTTTTAGTAAGACGACTGACGCAGCCGGAAGTCAAATATGTCACTTCATTTTCTGATTATGTCATCCTTGCGATTGTTGCCGCACCATTTATAACCGGCTTTTGGACGTATCATCAGTGGGTGGGTTTCAGAATTATGGGGATTGCCCATATCCTTTCGGGAGAAATCATGTTGGCCGCGATTCCATTCACCCGGTTAAGCCACATGCTGTTTTTTCCGTTTACAAGAGGATATACGGGTTCTGAATTCGGGGGTGTCAAGCACGCCCGCGATTGGTAGCCAGTTTGGTGTGAAATTCGCACTTTTTTGAAAAATCTGTTTAGAAAATCTGTCAGAGTAAGGGGTTTAAGGAGGAACTTAAATGGCTGAATCCGTATCTGAAGGACAAAGTCTGATCGCTGATGAAGGTCTTGACAAAGGACTCGACCGGCTTACACCGGATAAAATTGAAAAGACGATTAACTCCATATTAAAGAATGAAACAGGCGCTCGTTTAAAAACTTATGTAAGCACATGTATTCATTGCGGTCTGTGTTCCGAGGCATGCCATGTCTATCTTTCCAATCATGATCCGGCCTGTACACCTGTTGGTAAAATAAAACTGACTATATGGGAAATATTAAAGAAAAAGGGAAAAGTCGACGCGCCTTTTATCCGCCGAGCCGCTGAAATCGCTTATACGGAATGTAATCTTTGCCGGCGCTGTGCGATGTATTGCCCTTTTGGAATTGACATCGCCTATATGATTTCGATTGTTCGCCGAATTTGCCATAGACTTGGCGTTACACCGCACTATTTACAGGATACGGCGCAAAGCCATTCAGCCACTTTTAACCAGATGTGGGTTAAAGATGATGAGTGGATTGATACGCTTCAATGGCAAGAAGAAGATGCGCAAGACGAAATCGCCGATCTACGCATTCCCATTGATAAAGAAGGCGCCGATATTTTTTATTCGGTTATCGCACCGGAGCCTAAATTCAGGGCGCAACTCATTTATCAGGCGGCTGTGATTTTTCATGTCGCCGGTTTAAACTGGACGATGCCGGCGACGCCCGGATGGGATAACAGTGATATGTGCATGTTTTCCGGTGATAATGAGATGATGGGACGTCTGAAGAAATCCCATTTTGAAACAGCGATGCGCTTAAAAGCTAAAAAAATCGTGATGGGTGAATGCGGTCATGCCTTCCGTTCGGTCTATGATATGGGCAATCGCTGGTTGGGTTACAGTGAACCACCGATACCGATTGTCCATTCCATCCAGCTTTTTTCGGAATTGTTAAGAGACGGTCGTATCAAGATTGCTAAAAAATATGATAAAACAGTAACGCTGCATGATCCTTGCAATACTGTTCGCGGAGCCGGTTTGCATGAAATGATCCGGATGGTTGCTCATGAAACCTGTGAAAAAGTAGTGGAAATGCATCCCAACCGGGAACATAATTATTGCTGCAACGCCGGCGGTGGCGTGATTAATTGCGGCCCTCCATTCAAAAATAAACGTGTTGAGAATAATAGCATTAAAGCTGACCAATTGAAAGACGCTAAGAACCGAGGAGCTGAAACGGTTATCGCACCCTGTCATAACTGCCATGGCGGGCTGGAAGATATTATCCACACATACAACCTCGATATGGAATTAAAGTTTTTGGGTGATATCATTTATGAATGCATGGAAAAGCCCGAAGAATAGAAAAGGAGTGATTCCCATGAGATCAATTCCCATGAAACAACGGTCACTGAAAATAAGCCTGATTATTACCTTGATAGTTACGCTTATGGCCGCTTACACGGTTCATTCTCAAGAGGATGTCAAAACGGTTGAAGATGATGCCTTTTCCGAACGAATGAGGCCGATTGTGCCCTTTTTGCATGATGAACACAATGAAAATGCTCTGATTGAGGAATGTGGCGTCTGTCATCATGTGTATGATGATAACGGCCAAATTTCGGAGGACGAAACTTCGGAAGACAACCAGTGTTCTGAATGCCACCTTCCTGAAAAAAGCAAGAATAAAACGGAGCTAATCAAATATTATCATAACCGATGTAAAAATTGCCACCAGCAAAGAAATGCAGGGCCGGTAATGTGTGCCGAGTGCCATGTTAAAAAGTAAAAATGATGCCGTGGGAACCGATAAACGGGCTGAAAAACGGAAAAAAATTAATACTAAGGTTAATTTTTTTATTGATGCCGACATTACCAAGGCCAAAACGGTGGACATATCAGATTCAGGCATCTCCTTTGAAACCGAACGCCCCATTTCCATGCACATTCGTATGGAAGTCAATGATATGGTTTTAGAACATGTTGCCGAATTGGTTTGGTGCAAACGCAAAAAAAACGGGGCAATGGCTTATGGCCTGGAATTTGACAAAGATTGCCAGGGATTTCAGGAAAAATGACTATGAACCGGATTTAACAATATCTGTTACCTGGCTTTTGCCGGCATAATGTTTGGTTTCATATTGGGTAATGCCTTGCAATTTTTTAATGATTTCTACCATTCGTTTAACTTGCTGCCTGATTTCGCTGATTTTTGCATACATGGCTTCATCTTTATTTACAATCAATAATAAAATTTCAGAAATTCCGGAAATAGTTTGCAGCGGTTGAACGAGTTCATGACACACCGATCCGGCAATTTCCAAAACACTCCCCATGTTTTCTTCTTTTTGCAACCGCTCTTTTCCAGCGTTTTTCAATTTCAGATGCGTTCGAATTCTTATTAATAATTCTAAGGTGTTAAATGGTTTGGTAATAAAGTCGGCAGCTCCGGCCTGGAACCCTTTAGCCATATCTTTGACCTGATCCCTGGTTGTTATAAAAATAACAGGAATATTTTTTGTAGCAGGGTTGTCTTTAAGCCGTTGACAAATTTTATAACCATCCGCTTCAGGCATCATGACGTCCAGTAAAATCAAGTCCGGCATTCCTTTTGCGGCAATATTTAATGCTTGCAGGCCGTTTTTCGCGCTATTTATCTTATAGCCTTCTTGTTGCAGGATAGTTCCCAACAACCGGATATTATTCGGCACATCATCTACGATCAATATGTGTGCATTTTCTTTATTTTTGGCCGTCATGATGAAGCCTCTTCGATTTCGTTAAAAATTAATTTTCCCTGATCTGTAAAAAATTGAAGAAAGATATATAAAATCATATCATTGCCAATTATATCCTTGACATTGACGTTTATGCAATGAAATAATGAATAAATTTTATCTTTCAACCATCTTATAACACTTAATAATAACAAAAGGAGGTTATTATGTTGGTTAAAGTTCTGATTAAAAGACAATTTAAAATGGAAAAACTGAATGAGGTTATCGCTTTGCTCAAGAAGTTTAGATCGGATGCTTTAAATCATACCGGTTATGTATGTGGTGAAACGCTGATAGCCGATGGCGAACCTGAAAAAATGATGGTTATCAGCACTTGGCAAAGTCTTGATGACTGGAACAACTGGAAAAAAAGTAAAACCCGTATAGAAAATGAAGCCATGCTGAAAATATTTCAGGAACAGCCCACTGAATATACGGTTTATCGCCCAAGCGCTCCTACCAATTAATTCAACCGTACTGGTAATTTAGACGAAGAAGAAAATTAAACAATTGTATTATTTCGACAAAAAGTATTGCATATTCTTGTTGAATGCTTTATCTGAATCAGATGTTAAAATTATATGTCAATGGTCTAACTAAAAACGTTATCAGAGGGGAGATTCAAATGAAAAAAAGGTTCAGTTTATTTGTTTTGGTATTGTGTTTTGTCTTTGGGATTAATTCTGTTTATGCAGCCCAGAAATTAAAACAACTCGGTCGCAATCCTTTTTATAAAGGCAGTCAAACCGTGGCAGCCGAAGACGTCTCATCAATCATATTTGAGTATGCCAAGGATATGAAACTCGGGTTTAGCAAAGCCGGCGCTATTGCGCTTTACTCTCCGTTTATGGAACAACTCAAACCCGGTGCGTTGGAAGAAGTCAGCGTTCAACCCGGCGAAACACTGATGTGGATGATATATAAAAAGGGCAAACGAATTAAGGTGGTAAACGATATTGAATGGGCCGGCAAAAAACCGTTTGCGGCGTTTCGTTATGTCGTTCAATATAACGATAGTGCGTATGAATTTATCATTCCCAAAATATGCATTAATGTTTCTTTAAAGAGTATCACTGTTGTGCCTAAACAGGAAGCGCCTGTCGCCGTGATTCCACCTCCCCCGGCAGCGAAACCCACACCTGCACCCGAACCGGTTGCAGCAGCACCTCTGCCGCCCAAAAAAGGATTTTTTGTGGGAGATGTCGGTGTATTAAGAATGGACCCGCCACCGGAAACATTCCACCTGCCTCTAAGAGCTGGTTATCTGTATAAATTTGATGACAAACTTGCCGTTGTCGGACTTATCGGCGGCGCACCTTTGTTGAGCGGATGTGGAGACCGGCCGGCCATACTCGGTGATGTCATATTGGCTTTTTACCCGGTGTCACGCTTTTTTATCGGCGGCGGTGCGGGTTTTTGGCACACCAGCCAAAAAACCAGGGGTGATGCTGTGCTTAAAACTGGCTTTCATCTCACCGAAAATATTGATGCGCCCAATTTTGTTATTTACCTTGAAGGAAGGTCCGCTTTTGATGAATTTGACACTATGTCTGAAGACGGTCGTTTTGGCGGCGGACTTCAAGTTCATTTTTAATCATTCATTCCAAGACCTGCGAGGTTTCGAAACCTCGCAGGGCATTCTTGTAAAATAAAGGATGCTGAAAATCGGCATCCTTATACCAGTTTACACTTTTTCCATGTAGGGTGTGCAAATTTTTTTGTATTCATGGGCATCCTTCATAATAGCTTAAAAGTAGTTTACACTTTCATGGGGAGTGCTGAACCGAAGGTTTAGCAAAGGCCAGCGTAAACGCTAAACCTTCGGTTCAGCACTCCTTTAAAGTGTTAAGCGGAAAATGAAGGATGCCTATTCATGCCTCTGTTCCTGTTACAGACTGGCTACGAAAAATTTTGCGCACCATTATGAGCATGAAAAAGTGTCAACCACTTTTACCCTTTGGTGAAGGATGCCCAAAAATTCAATAATCATTCAATCCGATCAATCTTAATTCAGACAATGGCATCCGTCATCATTGTCTGAATTAAGATTGATCGGATTAATTGATTAGACCCGGAAGCAGCAAAACCCTTAATCTTCAAGCAGCGAGTTTATTTCCGAAAATCGAAGCGGTTTAAGTATATCCGAACCGACAGGTAGCCGGACGCCCTGTAATCGCAACCCGTTTAAACGTATTTGAACAGCCGCTCCGAAGAGTAAATTCAGCGCTACTGTTACGGTCTTACGATTTTTCGGTTTTTCTAAAAATGAACCTTTTACCCACTCGTTAAAGGCTCCCATTGCCGGCCCGCACCAAATCTGAAAATCCATTTTACGTGAAGGTTCCCCGGTGATCGCCCAGTTAGAACTACGTCCCAGGTAGGCTCGAAACACCAAGGCCATTTGGTGTTTCGGATTATCAAGCGCCCGTTCAATCTGACCCGGATCCCGCGTTTCAAAAAAACGCTTGGTTTCCTGCCAAGCCTGTTCAAAACGGGCTTGTAAAATTCTTTGTTCCACATCATGGCGCTGTTTCGCGGGGATATCATTAAAACAATCATAATTACGATATAATTCATATAGTTTGGATGCTCGCACGGCAAACATTGTGCCCCGTTTCAACACTTGCACTTTGACGCCCATTTCAAACATGTCGGCGGACGGTGCCATGGTGACATCGGCCTGTTTTACTTCTGCGAGCAGTAATCGCGCGGCTTCCGATACACCGGCCTCGACACAGGCCTGGTTGACGGATCCGGTCAGAATATAGGCCGCACCCATGGCAAAAGCCGCCGCGGCTGACTGGGGTGTGGCAATCCCACCGGCGAGTCCCACACACGGTTCATGCGCATAGTTGTATTTGCGCGTTATCCTATCCCGTAAATATAGCATTGTAGGGAGTAAAGTGATTGCCGGCCGGTTATCCGTATGGCCGCCGGAATCCGCTTCCGCGGTAAGGTCATCCGCCATTGGGACAAGACGTGCAAGCACGGCTTCATCCTGTGAGATCATCTGTTTTGCCAATAGCTTTTTTAATAATTTTTCCGGAGGAGGTGATAAAAATTGTTGAGCGATTTCAACCCTGGACACTTTGGCGATAATCTTATTCAGACATATGACATTACCATCATTATCCCGATGAATCCCTTTGATGCGGTAATACACCAATGGTAATGTCAGCCCCATATAAGCGGAAGCGCTAACTAACCTTACTTGATACTTTAAATAAAGATCAACTAAGGCGAATTCGAAACCAGGCTCGTTAGGACTGTGGATCAGGTTAAAACCGTAGGGAAGGTCTTTCAGAGAGTTTTGCAAACAGACAATGGCTTCCTCCACTTTATCAAGTGTGAGACCGGCGGCGCCGAAAAAACCTAACATACCGTTACGCCCTGCCATTTCAACCATTTCAGTTGAAGTGATACCGTTGGCCATCGCTCCGACGATATAAGCATAACGTAAACCATGCCTTTGTTTGAACTGCCCATCACCCAGATGATGAGGTGCCAACGCAGCGGTATAAGCGGCTACCGGATAGTGTTCGGCTGTGTTTGGCGGATGAACTTGGCTGGCAGTTATCAGTTCACCTTTTACCAATGCCGGTTTGCCTTGTAAGTCTGATAGGAATACGGGTTGGGTCACCTGCATAAGCGCCGATTTAATCTCTTCGTCATCGGGTTTGGGTGTTGTATCCGCTTTTATCCACCAGCTAATCATGTTTTTTGTAACATTATCTAAAGCCATCGTTGTTATCCTTTTGATTAAATAATAAGATATATCGGGCTTGATCATCGTTTCGGCCATTTTAAATTTCAGTTGCAATGTACCGCATTCTTTTAGATTTCGCCAGTCAGAAGTTGCGAAGTGATGGCGCAGTCTAAAAGAATGCGGTACAATCTGGCAAATGGCCGAAGTTATGATCAAGCCCGACATATCGACATAACTAATATTCTATATTCATCTTGAAATTAAAATCAATTATAAGTATAGTCATAGAAAATCCATAATATTAATATCTATATATGAATTAAAGGTTCAAACTAATCAATAATTAATTCGAAGTAACCGTTCACTTCCCCTGGGCGAAACCACGTTCAGCTATTCATTTTTGCCAGTAGGAGTGAACAGTTACAATTCGATATTTTTGGTGAAGTTTCAGCCTGGGAGGAATAATGAGTTATCCGGAAGCAATCTTTAAGATTGTTAAAAATAATAACTGTCCCTTTTATGTTCTCGGAGATAGGTTTGTCTTGTCAGGCCATTCATTTTCATCTGAGAGTGATGATATAAAAAAGTTCAATGTTAATTCCGCGGTTACATTTCCAAAAGAAAAAATGATTTGCCGAACGCTCGTCGGCAATCTGCTTGCGGTTTTGATTCTCTATGAGACCATGTCAAGGATTGAAGAATGCGAACGCAATTGCCGCGGTTGTACGGGATCGGTCCGGTTTGCATTTGAAAAGCGTAAAAAGACAATTCCCGTGGAAGGCGCTCAACAAGAGATGGACACGGAGGCGATCGCCAGCTTGTTACGTAATTTTTCAATTTTTCAAAGCTTAAGTGGCGATGATCTTAGAACATTTGTCACTTTTTTAAAATTAAAAAAGTATCCCGAAGGAGAAATAATAATCAAAAAGGGTGAACCCGGAACGAATTTGTATATTATAGTTTCCGGTCAAGTCGAAGTTTTAGATGAAGAAGGTGTCAGTTTGGCATTTCTCGGTGCCGAAGAAGTTTTCGGAGAGATGAGTCTGCTTTCAGGTGAACCGGTTGGCGCTACAATTAAAGTGGTAAAATCCGGTATGGTGCTTTGTCTGAGCGGTAAAAATTTCAGAAAAGTTTTGGGAATGTTTCCGCCTTTACAAATGTATTTTGCCCGCCTGCTAGCCCGCAGACTTACCCAAACGAATCTTGTTCGCGCCCAGGAAATTCAATCCGGTATGATTGGCAAGCTTTCCGACATGCCACCTTCAGAACTGTTTCAAACGTTTAACATTAATCAGAAAACGGGTGTACTCAATTTAAGCCTTTCCGGGGGAGCCGCACAAATATATTTTCGGGATGGCGCCCTTATCAAAGTGGATTACCAGGATAGAGAGGATAAAGAGGCGTTGTATGAAATCCTGAAAGAAAAAAAGGGACGTTTTCAGTTTCGCGGAGGGCTTCCGGATGAAGAAAAAGATACACCTGAAATCGGTAACTTTATGTGGCTTCTGATGGAAGGCTTGAGACGTGCCGATGAAACCGGGGTGGAAGGCTCTTAAATTTATTTTAAATTTTGATTTCAACGAAAGGAAAAATTATGAAAAAAGCATTTTGGATTATTTTGTCACTGGCAGTATTGTTTTATTCAAGCGGCATCGGCGCTGATACGCCCATGCAGGGGGGACAATTAATTGTAAGCCAACCAGCCGAACCGCCCGGGCTGGACCCCACCGGTAATACGGCCGCCGCGATTGATAGGGTCGTTTAAGCCCATATTTTTGAAGGCCTTGTCGGTGTAAATCGCGACGGCATATTTATACCCAAACTGGCATCGGCTTGGGATATCTCACCCGATGGCAAAAAACACACATTTAAACTGCGTCAAAAAGTGAAATTCCATAACGGCGAAGAATTTAACGCTCTAGTTGCCAAATGGAACCTTGAAAGGGCGATGGGAAAGGATACAACCAATCCCCATCCTGAATTTTTCCGTGGCATTACCCAAATAGAAACCCCGAATGATTACACCCTGATACTTACGCTTAAAGATTCCGACGCTCTTTTTATTCCCCACCTGGCCGAAGGGGATGCCGTGATGCTCCCGATGAAAATGTATAAAAACGCCAAATCCCATCCAATTGGCACCGGTCCTTTTAAATTCGTCAAATGGGTGCGTGGCGACCGAATTGAAATGGAACGTTTTAGCGAATACTGGAATCCCCAGTTGCCTTATTTAGATAAAGTAACGGTTAAAATAATTCCTGACGCCATGGCCCAGATTGCCGCTCTTAAAGCCGGCGATATTGATGTTATCGGCAACATTGCCGCTCCTGAAACCGCTAAGGCGTTAGCGGCTGATAAGCGTTTTAAAGTCGGCAACGGAACCTCAACTGCCGAAGTGATCATGTCCACCAACAATAAAGCCGAACCGTTTAATAATAAACTGGTTCGCCAGGCCATGGCGCATGCCATTGATCGCAAGACTGTCGTCGAATTGGCCATGTCCGGTTTCGGAACGCCCATCGGTTCACATTGGTCCCCCGGAACACCTTACTTTGTCGATTTAACGGCAAAATATCCTTACGATCCTAAAAAAGCCAAAGCGCTCTTGGCTAAGGCCGGCTATCCTGATGGTTTTAAAGCCACAATTAAGCTCCCTGATAAATATGAATATTCGAGGCGCGCCGGTGAAGTGGTTGCTGATATGCTAGGTAAAGTGGGTGTTAAACTGAATATTGAAATTGTCGAATGGGGCCAATGGATTGAACGTATTTTCAAGAAAAAGGAATATCAACTGACGGTCATCGGACATTCTGAGGCATGGGATATCGGCATTTACGCCAATCCGAATTACTATTTTCAGTATGATTCCCAATCATTTAAAGATGCGTATCAAAAAGCGATAAAGGCGTCTGACGAAACGGAAAAGGCAAAATGGTTCGGTGTATGCCAGGAGATTATTGCTGATGACGCTGTCAATGGCTACCTGTTTTCAGCGCCCAGCATCCCAGCCGTCAAAGCTGATGTGATGAACTGGTGGGATAACTATCCGACAATAGCCCAGGATTGCACCGAGGTTTGGCTGAAAAAATAGCATATCAGGACTTAGAGCCTGTTTGGAAAGTCGTGATCGAAGCGAAAAAGTGTGAGAGCGAGGG
>JAOZRC010000720.1 GCA_029940345.1 Desulfobacterales bacterium | reverse complement strand
GGTTCTAACTTCGACCATTTCAATCAAACCACGAAAATCACGAAATGACACGAAATGACACGAAATGACACGAAATGACACGAAAAGAAATTTGTAAATATTTTTGTGGGTTTCGTGGTTACGCATATTGAACCTGACAACTATTGGCCCAATTTAGAATCAAGCCCGCTTTCCGCGTTGCATTATTGTTACGGCTTAACTTGACACCCTCAAATCAGAAGCGCGCCATAACATCAATCACCCGATTCAACTGCTGTTTAGCTTGCGCTGCCAGCGGCTTTAAGGCTTACCTCAACTCAGCCTCATCCTGCAAAATATAAATCAATTCCTCAGTCCCAACCCGGTTGTCGCCGTTTACATCCGCACCGGAAACGATATAATTAGTGCGCAGTTGTGACGGATTTTGGCCGGTTAGCACTTTCAAGGCGATAATCGCATCTGTCAGGTCGGTTACGCCGTCTCCGTTCAGATCGCCTTAGAGATTGATATCATGCCTGTCATAGTGCAGGATTGTGCCGCCATCACCTACGGCAAAGACATCAGAACCGGAACTGCCCCACACATCTCGAAGGGAATTCCCCTGCGGAAGGGGATTCTGCCACGTCCAGTCCGCCGTATCTCCGATTGCCGGAACCGTGTATGCCATTGCCATCATACAGAACCATAAAAACATAATTTTGAGATGTTTCATTTTTTCTCCTTTTCCGAAACTGATTCAGATCAAAATAAAATACAAAAAATGAAAAAAATGTTTCGTGTTCTCATCAACTCCGATAATATTTCGGGAAAGCTGATTGGGTCATTATGCAAGTGATAATATGTTAGTAAACAGCTGATTTGATTGAAGTAGCCGCGATTCAGTATTGATCAGACAGAAAGCGGGGTCAGACAGAGAAGCAAGTTTTGGAGGCTGATAAAATAGGATTCGGTGACCCTGCAACCACATCCTGTTTAGCAAGATTGAAGGCCGTGGTTTTGCACCCTATTCTTATCTGATAGGTTGCCTTTATCATCTTTTATCTTGTAAGATTAAGGGAATAGGGTTGTCAAGAAAAAACAACTACAAGGATTATTCGTAAGAAAGGATTGATAAAAATCCCTTCTTACTGAAATCCTTGTAGTTATCATAAATGCCATCATATTTGCTTTTTTCATGGTGGCACACGCAAGTTAAAACTTGCACTCTTCTATTCAGGAAAGACCACATCAAATCAGTGATTCAGCCAAAATTATGCGCCTCGAAAGCTTCATCATTTAAAAATTTCACTAAGCCGTCACCGCCGACTTGCAGTGCGAATAATCCCTGTTTCGCGGCGTAGCGGCCGGAATCCTGCTCTATGCGTAATGCGGCAACACCTCCGTATATGTTTTTTTCTTTATAGCGAGGGAAAAAGGTTAGAAATTCATCCATGCGTTTCAGAAAATTGCGCACATGTTTCACTTTTAACGTTGTTTTTACTTCGATCACAACGATATCTGATTGATTGGCCAAAAGAAGATCGACTTCCATACTATGTCCGTTGCGATTGCTTTCCACACGACGTTGCACTTCTGTAACGCGGACGCCTCTGCCCTGAAAAAGCTTTAAAACACCTCCTTCAACAAGTGATTCCATGAGTTTGCCCCACTGCGTGTCGAACAATCCGGCGACCTTATCTATTTTTTTATCTATCGCCTTGGATCTTTTTTCCCACGCAGCATTGCTTCGCATCCGTTCTGCAGCCATTTCATTAATGCGCTCATTGGTATCTTTTAACAACGCCCTTATTTCATTACTTATGATTTCATGTTCTGCGAGATTCATAGTATCCTCCTCATTATAGTAGCCCTATTTTGGTTTTTCCTGATGAACCACGCGGATTAGCTTTCCGCGTTTCATTACTGTCACGGCTGAAGGTTTAAATTGGCAGCCTCAAATCAGAAGCGCGCCATAACATCAATCACCCGGTCCAACTGCTGTTTGGATATAAAAATATGCGGCGCCAAACGGATTCGATTCAGACGCAAAGCCGCAACAATTTTATTTTTCTTCAGATGGGCCATTATTTTCAGAGGGTCGGCATCCGGTTTGGCGCATACGACAATTCCGGTGGGATAATCTGAAAATTGTTCCGTCAGAACTTGGTAGCCGATCTGTGCCAGTCCTTTGGCAAGATAGGCGCTTAATTCAAAAATGCGCTCCATTACGGTGTCAAAGCCAATTTTTTCCAACAGTTCCAGAGCCGCCTGAAAATAGACCCAGTCATTAAAATTGGCGGTGGAAATGGTAAAACGGTCGGCGGTGGGTTTCAACTGGTCTTTATAGGGGAGATATTCCTCATCCTGAACCACTGATTCAGTACTAAAAAAAACGGGCTTTAATCGCTCCAAATTTTCCAGGGGCACATATAAAACACCCATACCGAGGGGGCCCATGAGCCATTTCCAGGATGAAAAGGCCATATAGGATATATTAGCGCGTTTTACGTCAAGGTGTTGCATTCCCACGCCTTGAGCGCCGTCTACGACAAAAATGATGCCTTTATCATGGCATAAAGCGCCGATCTCGTTTAAAGGCAACGGCATGCCGGTACACCAGTGAACGGCTGATAGCGCAATCAGACGTATCCGCGAATTGATCTGATCCGCCAGGCCGTTCATAAAATCTGCGGGCGTGCTGCCTGCGGGTGCCGTGCGCAGTTTGACGCCTTTTTGCTTCCAGTGGTGCCAGGGATACACATTACTGGGATATTCATTTTCAAGAAGGATTATTTCATCTTGCGGATGTAAATCTAAGCCGTGTGAAATAAAATTCATGCCTTCGGAGGTATGATGAATCAAAGCCAGCTCCTCCGGACGGCATTTCAAAAGATTCGCCAAAACCGATTGGATTTTACGCCTCACTTGGACGTAGGAGGCGGTTTCGGTGAAAATGCCTTTTTCCGCATAGCCATTTAAAAAACGCGTGACGGCTTGGATAATATGGCTGCCAGCCGGTACGATGCCACAATTGTTAAGCCATATAAACTCCCGGTTAACCGGATACAAATCATATACTGATTGCCATTCCATTGCTTTTCCTTTGAAGAAGTTAATAAATTTGGCACCCTTCATTTGTCGGTTTACACTTTTTAATGTAGGGTGGGCAGAGTGTAACGGAAC
>JAOZRC010000719.1 GCA_029940345.1 Desulfobacterales bacterium | reverse complement strand
AATCGCGACCTTTTGGAGCGTGGGCAGATCACACCGCCTCCGGGACTTGATGTCAACCGGGCCGCCTGGTTGGCCGATACTGAAAAAGTGCCGCATACGTATCGGCTGAATCAACAGGGCGATATATTCCGGGTTGTACATGAAGATATCGCCAAGAGAACAGATAGAAGTGAGTTTGAGACCGGCAGCCGGATTGCCGAATTACTGACACGCCGCCACTATCTCATGGTCGCTTCAGATCACCAGTCGAGCCTGAAGACCATCATGTTAGGGCCGGATAAAGAGGTAAGTATCCCCATACCCTCTAAAGGCCCATTGATCCTGGGCACCGATCATGATGAAATTGTCCTGGATGATATTGAAAGACCCGATTGGGCGGATAGCATGGGCCGGGATCGCCACGGGCTGTTTGTCACTTTACAAGGCAAAGATACTAAGGTTTACTGGCCTGAATGGGCGCATAAAGCAGACTGTGACCAATACGGACTTTTTGCGGAGTTCGTCTTTTTTGCCATACCGGCGGATCTACCAGAAGAAGCTCAACAGGCGCTGAATAATTTTTGTTCAAATCATAAAGTGGATAAGATTGAAAAAAAATTTGTACCCAATGGCAATGACAGCTCTATGAAGGATGCTGACAAATAATCCTAAAATCATTCAATCCTAAAAATCCTAATTCAGACAGTAGTATAAGGAGCATTTTCTGGTTTAGGGTATCAGCGGTTTAGAAAATTGATAGCAAACAGCGTTGACCACTAATATCCTTGATGGAAGGATGGTGCTTAATGGCTTAAAAAATTATATCACTGTCTGAATTAGGATTTGTAAGATTAAAGGATTATTGGATTAAAGGTGTTAAGATTGCATAATAATTTTGTAACCCATAGCAGCATACCCGGCCTCAACCACTTCCCTTTTCCCTGGGCCAGCGACTGGGGCGAAGACAAATATGGCCTGTGGATGGCGTTTACTTTCAAAAAAATAAGATATGCCTTCTGTATAATTCATTCAAAGACCCATCAGAACGGCATATTGTTAGCAATATAACGGAATATGCACAATTACGCTACAAATTTGCCGTCCCGATGGGACTCTGACGAATTTTAAACTGATTGTGCTACAAATATGCCGCTCCTACGGAGCTTATGAGGAATATTATATTTTAATTGCACAGGTCGAAAAATAAGCGGATATGATGAAAAGGTTGACGAAGCGACTGATACATTATAGCTAATGTGATAATCTATTATAACATACTCGTCAGTCATAAGTTCTTGTAAGTTGCTGAAATCATTGAAACTGAAAATATGACATTGGCTTTATCAGTTCCAATTAATTCAAGGTGTCACGTTACAACCAGAAACTTAACACTTAAAACTATAAACTGACGAGTGACATAGGATCCAAGGAGGAAAAAATGGAAGACTGCATTTTTTGTAAAATTGTCAAAAATGAAATTCCCAGCATCAAAATTTACGAAGATGACAAGGTATTCGCTTTTGCTGACATCAACCCTATTTTAGAGGGTCACACATTGATTATTCCCAAAAACCACGCTGCCGATATTTGGGAAATTACGCCCGAAGACCTGACCGCCATTCATATCGCATCTAAAAAAATCGCCTCCGCCATCCAAAAGGCGCTCAATCCGGATGGCATCGCTCTTCTCCAATTAAACGGACGCGGCGTCAACCAGGTGGTTATGCACTATCACTTACACCTGGTGCCCCATATCAAAGGCGGAGCGGATCTGCCAATTACAAACTGGGAAATAATCCCCGGGGATATGGAAGTGATTCAGAAAACCGCTGGTAAAATTGCCGGATGCCTATAACAAAATGAGCGCGCTCGGAATAGCCACACGCATCGGCAGCAGACTCTTTGGCAAAGTGTTTTCCAGGATTTTAGGCCCATTAGGGATTGCGCTGACAATCGGTGAATGCACCTATTTGGGCCTTAAATATAGCGGCACGTTGGATAAATTCAATAATCTCTATTGTAATAAATGCCGCAGTGAAATCCCCCGCCAAAAAATAGATCAGGCGGCTAAAACAGTGGCCGTGGGGCAAAAATTTAACGTCAAATGCACTTTATGTGATGAAACGCATACGATTGAAAAAATTGGTGAACCGTGTGTTTATTGTAATGAACTTTTGCCGCAGAAAGAGATCACCCAACTATCCCTGGATATTGAAACGGGTGTTCACTTTGCCATACGATGCCCCCAATGCCGCATTATTAACAATTTGCATAAACTTTAACAAAAAAGAAATTCATTTGTTTGCGCTGCCCTTGACACAATATAACCTAATGAGTTAAAGAACGAAGCTTGTTTATAAGCTTCAAGCCAAACGGCTTGGAATAATAATTCGCACAGGCGACTTATAGACTTTCACATATTAAATTTCACAAGGCCAGAGGGAGGAGGCTGTATTGTAATACGCCGACGACTGATAACGCGGTGAAATTTAATATGTGGAAGTCTATAGCCGAATATTCGAGACGGGTGCAATTAACCCGTCATTTTTTTGTGAAGGAAATATTTTATGAGTTCCGATTTGTCAGATAAGGGATACACCCCGCATGATGTTGAAAAACGGTGGTACCAGTATTGGGAAGACAAACAATTTTTTGCCGCTGCCGACAAAAGTGAGCGCCCTGGCTATTCCATTGTCATTCCGCCGCCCAATGTTACCGGCGTTCTCCACATGGGACATGCGCTGAATGTGACCATGCAGGATATTCTCTGCCGCTACCGGCGATTATGCGGTGATAACGTGTTATGGATGCCCGGCACCGACCATGCCGGTATTGCCACGCAAAACGTGGTGGAAAAGCAACTGGCCCGGGAGGGTAAAACTCGCGACCAATTGGGGCGCGACAAATTTATTGAAACGGTCTGGGCGTGGCGGCGTCAATCGGGAGGCGCCATTATTAACCAGCTCAAGCGTCTGGGTGCGTCTTGTGATTGGCAGCGTGAACGGTTTACGATGGATGAAGGGCTTTCACGCGCCGTTCGCAAAGTTTTTGTCGAACTTTACAACCAGGGTCTGATTTATCGCGGCAATTATATCACCAATTGGTGTCCCCGTTGCCATACAGCGCTTTCCGATCTTGAAGTGGAGCATGAAGAGACCGATGG
>JAOZRC010000098.1 GCA_029940345.1 Desulfobacterales bacterium | reverse complement strand
ATATATAGCTTTTAAGATATTGTTTTCGGGTAAGGGATGAATCAAAATGTATCGAACCCAAAATCTTTTTCTTAAACACAATAGGACTGGCTGTCAGCCGGTTTCTCTATTTTTATAAGCATAAACCCGGTTGAATAAGGCGAATAACAATGGCGTTGCTCCGATAGCCCATACAACTTGCCATGCAATTTGCCAGACAATAGTGAAACTAAATCTCCACGATGGGGTCAAAATCGCTATGACACCTAAATTCAGACAATTTTCAACCACAACGCCCAAAGCGACAATAAGCGGCCAGATAAGTTTATTGTTCAGATGCATAAAACGGAATAATGCAATCGCGTAAATAAACAGCCAGACATAGGTCGTCAGGTAAAACCCCGGAGGCGCTCCGGAAAGAGTATCCATTAAAAAGCCATACAACAAGATAACCGGAATGCCTTGGCGAACCGGCTGAAACAGGCCGATATAAATCACTAACGGGCAAAGCAGATCATAAATATTGTTAAATACTTTGAAATAGGGCAATATTGAGGTCTGCGAGATAATCAAAACAAGTCCCAAGCCGAATTGCCAGACGTATCTCATGGATTTTCCCGAAAGGAACCAAACGCATTGCGCGCGATGGGATTTAGCAAAACCATCATTTCATTCACATTTTCAAAATCGACATATGGCGTAATGGTAATTTCCTGGAACTCGCCGGAGTTGCGTTTAACGACACCGGAAACATAGCCGACGCCTTGTCCTTTAGGAAAAACGCCATCCATACCGGTGGTGACGATAACATCCCCCACCTGGATATCATGTTTTCTTAAAACATATTCAAAACGACATTGATTGCCTCCGTCACCTTTAACAATTCCACGCGCTCTTTTTTTTTGAGCAACCGCATCAACCGAACTGTTACGATCGATCATCAACAGAACTTTGGAGTATTGGCCCAGCGTTTCGATCACCTGGCCAGCAATGCCCGATGGCCCCACCACTGCGCTTCCTTTGACAACACCATCCGCCTTGCCCTTATCGATAATAACGGTTTTATACCAGCGTGAGGGGTCCTTACCGATCACTTCCGCCGTAATCACATGCCGGTTGACATTTTTTTTAAAATTCAACAAGGCGCGTAGACGTTTATTAGCCAGTTCAATTTCTATCCGCTGCTGATTACTTTTAAGGGCCTCACGCAGTTCCTTTTTGAGTCGATTATTCTCCTTAGCTGCCGCCACAAGAAAAAAATAGTGGCGCCACACATCTTTGGTAAAGGCGATTATATTCGTAGCAGCTTTTTGAAAAGGAGCGATTAAATAAAGTCCGACCGGTCCCGGACCGCCGGTGGGGTGGTAATTTTGGCCAATAAAGGCAATCACCATAATATTGAGCGCTACCAGTACAATAACGCAAACAAGGATAACCCCTTTTCTTGAAAACATCCGCTTATTTAATCACAACTTGCTTCAGCATATCCAGATTGTCTAACGTCATGCCGCAACCCACCGCCACTGTGTCCAGTGGATTCTCAGCAATTGTGATGGGCAGACCGCTTTTTTCCCGAATAAGTTTATCCAAATTTTTCAACAGCGCGCCGCCGCCGGTGAGCACAATCCCCTGGTCAACAATATCTGCGGCCAATTCGGGCGGTGTTTGCTCCAACGCAATTTTAATTGTTTCCATAATAGCGTCAATCTGTTCGGAAATTGATAAACGCACCTCTTCAGAATCAATCGTCAGAATTTTGGGGATGCCTGAAACCAGATCACGGCCTTTTATTTCCATGGTTTCATTTTCTTCTTCATCCTGATACGCATTGCCAATTTCCATTTTTATTTTTTCGGATGTGCGTTCGCCGATCAAAAGATTATACTTTCTTTTAATGTATTGCTGAATAGCAGCGTCCATCTTGTCACCCGCAACACGCAGAGACCGGCTGAAAACAATACCGGCCAGCGAAATAACCGCAACTTCGGTTGTCCCGCCGCCCATATCCACCACCATGTTACAGGTGGGCTCTGTAATCGGAAGTCCGGCGCCAATGGCAGCGGCCATGGGCTCCTCTATCAGATAGACTTCGCGGGCGCCCGCCGATTCGGCCGACTCTTTGACCGCTCTTTTTTCCACCTGGGTGATTCCGGACGGAACGGCAATAATAATGCGCGGACGCACAAAAGTGTGTCGATTATGTACTTTATGGATAAAATGCCTGAGCATTGCCTCGGTCACTTCAAAATCGGCGATTACGCCATCGCGCATCGGACGAATGGCGATAATATTACCGGGTGTGCGCCCTAGCATTTTCTTAGCTTCAGAGCCGACTGCCAACACTTTGTTCTTATCAGACCTATCCAGACGAACCGCAACCACCGAAGGTTCGCTCAGAACGATTCCTTTTCCGCGAGCGTAAACCAGTGTATTGGCGGTGCCTAAATCAATCGCCAAATCGGTGGAAAAAATTCCTAAAGCCCTGTCAAAAAAACTCATAGCCCCTCATCTTTATGTTTTGAATTAATTAATCGTCAAGTTTGTATCAACTCAGTTAATATTAAATATTTTAGAATATGACAAAGTCAATCGCATTACAAGAAAAAAATAGCCTCTTTTATTTATAGGCACCCTCTTTGATCTGTTTCATTATCATATCGTGCAATTGTGGTCGAAACATTCTTATCTTGTTATTGGTTCTGCGGGGATGAACACGGTTGGTTAACAAAATAATAATAATCCCGGATGCCGGTTCCATCCAGAAAGATGTCCCTGTAAAACCAAGATGACCGACACTATGAGGGGAAAAATAGCGACCACTGCTTGATCCTTTGGCGGAAGGGCGATCAAAACCGAGGGTTCTCATACCATTTCCGCAAGGCCGCCAAAAAAGACGCACCAGTTCCGATGAAAAAAAAACCGTCTTGGAATTTCGATGAAAAGCGGTTAAAAGTGCGTTTAAAAGTGCGTAAATCGCTTCAGCAGTGCCAAACAACCCTGCATGCCCCTCCACCCCTCCGACCATATAGGCATTTTCATCATGCACAACGCCTTGTAAAACGGTATTGCGCCAGGGGCACTGCTCAGTAGCCGCAAACAGACGCTCTGAACGATCTTTAACGGGCTGCTTCTTATCAATCTTTATAAAAAAAAGATCATTAATTCCCAATGGCTTATAAATGGTCCCTTCCACCAACAGATCCAACTGCTGTTTGGCGACAGTTTCAACCACCCAACGTAAAATCATAAACCCCAGATCACTGTACAAGACCTGGCTTCCGGTCGGATAAAGGAGCGCCTCCCGCACAAGACATTCTCGTAAAGCGTCAGTTCTTTGTAAAACCGGATATTGGCTCACACCTTTATAATAAGGTACGTAATCCGGAAGACCGGAGTTATGGCACAGAAGCTGTTTGATGGTTATCGAAGCCTTTGGCGTCGCTTTGAAAGGATTCAGCAGGCTTCCCAGTTGCATATCCAAACACAGCCGATCGTTTCTGACCAGTTCCATAACAGCCAGAGCGGTGGCCAGCGGTTTAGTCAAAGATGCCAGGTCAAACACGGTGTCCGTTGCCATTTTGCAGCCAGTAAAAAGATTCGCACATCCATAGGATTCGTGAAAATAAATTGAATTGGCTTTTGCAACCAGGAGGACAGCCCCTGGGAAAATGCCATCTTTCACAGCCTGATGCATCAAATGATGTACATTTTCAATTGAATTGATCATACGTCAGTAAACCGTGGGATGCGTCAAATTCAACCCGGACACCTAGAGGAACCGTCAAATTTTGCGTTCCATGCCCTATTTCAAAACCGCCTGCTATCGGTATATCTTTGGTTTTGAAAATATTTTTTACAATTGTATAAACAGACTCTGTCGGGCCACACCCTTCGAATGTTCCCAAGGCCAAACCGGCCAGGTTATCAAAACAGCCCGCCAATTTCATGTGGAAGAGCATCCGGTCAATGCGATAGGTCGCTTCGCCCCGATCTTCCAACAAAAGAATATGATCACTTAAATCCGGCGCAAACGCAGTGCCCACAAGATGGCATAATGTGGTTAAATTACCGCCTGCCAGCGGGCCGGTAACGATTCCGGGATTAAGACAGATCGGTTGCGGTGACTTGATTTGAAGTGCGCCTTTGCCTAAAATGGCTTTAAAAAAGGCGTTTTGGGTTTCTGATGGTGCACATCCGAGACTGGTTGCCACCGGACCGTGAAACGTCATCAGGTGGCACTTGAAATATAATACGGCTAACAAGGCCGTTACGTCACTAAAGCCGATCAATATTTTCGGATTGCGACTGATCAGGTCATAATCCAAAAATGGCAAAATACGCAACGCGCCAAACCCTCCCCTGGCGCAGAGAATCGCTTTTATCGCAGGATTCGCGAAGCTGTCATTCAACTGTAAAGCACGTTGCTTATCAGAACCCGCCAGATACCCTTTTTCTGAAAATAGGTTGTCAGGAACTGTCACCCGAAAGCCTTTCTTTTCCAAAACGGCTATGCCGAGTTGAAAAGCCTGGTGATCAAAAGGGCTTGAAGGGGCTACCATACCGATGGTGTCGCCCAATTCGAGTCGCGCGGGAATTCTAACTTTCGAATTATTTACACGCATATTTACTAGTGCCCTCGAAAAACCACACGAAAGTCATTTTTCATGCTGACAACATTCCAGTTTCTTTCCAGGGCGGTCTTTAAAAGTTTTTTCTTGTGATATTCATATTCTCTCTCCGAATCGTCATGATCCAGGATACAGACCAAACCGGGCAAACCGCTGTCGGCAGTGGCATCTAACATAGCCAGATCACCGCCGGAATTCCCGAAAGCGAAAACAGACGGCATAACGCCGCGCTCACGCATCCGCACCACTTTTTCCTCATCGGCATTATAAGGACTGAAATAATTTTCTTTTCTGACAAAAACGGGCGGTTCATCTTTTTCCATATTCTGCAACTCAAACCCGATCATTGTGCCGATAACCTGCTCGTCAGGAATTTTTAAAACATCGCGTGCGATACTTCGGATGAATTCCTGTTGTGACGTTGAAACGACATAAATTCTAAACCCATGTCCGCGTAAATAGTCCGTCAATTCAAGCATGGGGACGTAAAACAACTCAACATAAGGACGTTGAAAACGGGGATGTTTTTGCGTGTAAAGGAAATTACGGCAATAGTTAATATAAAAACGCAACGTTTCGCCTCCGAAGGCTTCCGCAATGGCCTCTTTAACATGCTTGTAAAGATACGCATCATCGTTATCGGATGCGGCTTTATAAACGCCGTTGCCAGCCAGAGAAGGATCGGCTAAAGCTTTTTCTTTCAGACGTTGCTTGGTAACCGCAACTTCGATATAGTCCGGTTTTTCACACAATAGTGTTCCATCCATATCAAAAAAAGCGCGGCGCTGTTCCCGTGGTATAAAATTTTTGCTGGCCGGATCCGACGCCGATTCCACAAATGCCACAATCCGCTCTTTGGCAAGACCCTCATTCCAGGAAAGAAGATAGCCCTGCAAAGCCAGTTTTCCAGATGTTTCGCCGGCATAAACCGGATTTGTCATCATACTTAACACCAAACATATTACGCTGATAATAATTTGTGTCCTTTTCATTTTACTCCTTTCATTTTCAAAAACTAAAAGTACATTCTATTTTACACAATGATACAATTATACCCGCAATTGATTCATCTTATAGTAACCCCCCCTTACTTTGATCAGTTCATCATGATTGCCCTGCTCAATGATACGCCCTTTGTTAAGGACAATAATGTTGTCCGCCTGTCTGGCGGTTGTCAGTCGATGCGCGACTACCAGCGAAGTCCGATTTTGCATTAAAGTCAGAATGGCCTGCTGAATCTTTTGTTCGGTTTGCGAGTCAATATATGAAGTGGCCTCATCCAGGATAATCATATCGGGATCGACGGCAAAGGCTCTGGCAATGGAAATCAGTTGGCGTTCTCCGCTGGAAAGCGAGGCTCCGCCTTCTGATAAAACCGTATCCAAACCGTTGGGCAAATTGTTTATCAGAGATGACAGATTCGAAGCGGCTGCAATTCGGGCCAATTGGCGTTCAGACAGAGATGTCCGGGCGTTAATAATATTATCACGAATCGATCCCGAAAACAGAAACGGCTCCTGCATCACTAAAGCGATTTTTGATCTTACCAGGGCGGGTTCAAACATGCTTATATCGGAATCATTCACAAGTATTCGTCCCTCAACCGGATCATAAAAACGGGTTACCAGGTGAATCAATGTGGTTTTACCGGAACCGGTCGGGCCGACAATAGCCACAGTCTCGCCGGATCGGATCGTAAAGCTCACGCCATCAAGCACGTTTTCATCAGCAACATATTCAAAAGACACATTGTCAAACTCAATTTTATTGATTTTCCTTAAAAACTTTGTATCCGTTGACGCCAATCGGGCGGAATTGATTAATTGCGGTTCAGATGTTGATGAAACACCGCTTCCGGATGTTGTCACACCTTTATCTAAAAGCAGAAAAATCCTCTCCGCGGATGCCATCGCATTTTGCATAATATTGTATTTGTCAGCCAGGTCCCGAATCGGCCTGAAGAACATTTTGATATAGGTAATAAAAGCAACCAACTCTCCCAAACTGACCTGGTTGCTTAAAACCCGCCCGCCACCATAATAGATAATCATCGCCAAAACAAAGGAGCCCAGCAACTCAATCAACGGCATAAAAATCGCAAAAACACGAATTTGCCGCATTCCAGCCAGGTAGTTGGCATGATTCAGTCTTTTAAACTCACGGTAGTTGGCGTTTTCGTGTAAAAAAAGCTGGATAACTTTAATACCGCTGATCGTTTCCGCAAAGCGCGTATTGATCTGGGCGACCTTCACGCGTAAATCACGGAATACCTGGCGCGCCTGTCCGGAAAAACGAAAGGAAATGATAATTACAAGCGGAATCACGGTAAATGCAACCAGGGCCAACCGAAAATTGATATTGATGAGTACAATTGTTATCCCTGCAAGCAGGAAGAGGTCTTTAAATACAAATTTGATGACGGAGGTAAACAGTTCGTGCATATTCTGGATGTCATTGGTCACCCGGGTGACAAGACGGCCCACCGGATTACGGTTAAAAAAAGAGGTTGATAACTGCTGAGTATGGGTGAAAAGCTGCATCCGTAGATCGTGCATAATGCGTTGGCCGGCAGTTTCCATCACCATAATTTGAATAAAATTGAGAATAAAAATACCGGCAACCAAAATCAAAAAAACGATCACTATGCGATTGATCCCACTGAGATCTCTATGGCGCAATAAAACCAATTCATCGGTTTTCAAATTAACCAAATCATCAAAGGTGATTCGTGCAACCGAGCCGTGAATGTCAAATATCCAGGGGTGCGCTGCAACAATTTTTTGGTGTTCCGAATTCGACAGATCAACGGTGAAAAATCGGGTTGACTTTGGGTCAGAAGTATTTTTTTGCGAAGTGGCAGGGGACGCCGTTGTTAGCACTTCTTTGGGAATAATGTAGCGGTCAATCGCAATTTTGGTAAGATAAGGAAGCACCAGTTCCAGCAACGTGATCACAATTATCAAAAGAATCGAAGCCGTAAACCAGAGCTTATAAGGCCGCGCAAACGGATAAAATCGCCTTAACAGTTGAATATCATAAGGTTTGCCGAGCTTCTCTTCTTCAAAATAGCCGAAATCAGTGCGCATCGCAACGCCCGTGATCACACTGCAAAGTTTGACACAAAAAGTTGACATCCACCATTGATCGTTTTACATCTGTTATTTCACGAAGCACTGAATTATTTTTCCCCTTTGCGTTCTTTGCGGTGAATTAATTCGTTTGAACAGGCAAAAAAAGTTAAAGCAATTTTTTCAATCCGATTTTTAAAACGATAAACAAAAAAACGCCAAACAGTAAAAGCGAGAAAACAGAACTGAAAAAGCCGATAAATATGCGTGTCTTGTAAATCATGAGAAGAATGGCAAAGGTAATCCCGATGACGATCATTAGTCCGGCCAGGTGATCAAAACCGGGAAGGCGTTTAAACGCAGTTTTGCGTTTAATTATGGCCAGGGTCACAATCATGGCCATGATCGGCACAAAATAAACCAGCACATTAACCTGTAAAAGATTGCCGTGCGTAAAAAACAGGGTGTAAGCAATCAATACGCTTGAAATAATGCCCGGAATGCAAACCATATAGACCAGCACCGAATAGAAATAATCCGCCGGTCTGACAATAGATCCCGGTTTATAAAAAAAACCGATTATCAGCGCCAGAAGTGGCGGCAAACATAAAAACGCCGTAACATACAGCGGGTAATTGCCAATATTTCGAATGACATCTTCAACCGTCCACATCAGTTTTGTTCCTTAGAATATACTCAATTGTGTATGTTTTTGGGCTACCAACATAAGGTGGGACACTTTGGTGCTTTTGTAGTGCGGAATAGCCGTTCCGCGTCTTTTAACGTTGCCGGAAGGTTGAAAAAGCGAAACAGCTTTCCGCTCTACATTTGTCCCGCCTTATGTTGGTAGCCTTAACCGAAACGTTTGGGAGCTGCTCAGTAACCCCCGATCAGCTCAAACGCCTGGTTCGGCAGCCCCTGCTCGAGATTCTTTTACAGCATTAAGAATATCTTTAGTCGTTGCTTTTGTTTTTATGCCTGCAACATCAAAAGGTGATTTTGGTGATTTGGTAAATATAATTTTGAAGGTTTCACCCCCTCGGCGCTTAATCATGACATCTTCAAATCGGGCAATGTCAAGAACCATAGAAAATTTTTGTCGAGCTTCTGAATATGTATAGACTTTCATCAGGTTACCTCCAAAATATGAATGCCCAAGCTATGAGCGACTTCACTCATGCGCCTATCAAGAGTAATTAATGGGCTATGTAACGAAACAGCACACACTAAAAAATAGGCATCATATGCATAGATGTTAAATTGAGAAGCTATTTTCAGTGCCACACGAATATCAACGCTACGCAAATCAACAGGTATTTGCTGTGTAGCATCCCAAACAGATAGCAGATTATCAGGCTCAAGCCTACGTCTTTTAAGCATTGCCGATAACGCATTTCCAATTTCAAAGGGTAATATATCCGGTGCAATTAAATCATGACCTAAAGTTAGCCTGATAATTTCATCTCTTTCTGGCTCATAAAGAGTGACAGCTAAAAACGTATTTGTATCTGCTATGATTTTCATTGGTACAATTGTACGTATGCTTATCTTTTTTGTCAAGCCAAATTTGGGAGGCAAAACAAGTGATTATATAGTTTCTGGCTAACTTCACTTGTGAAGGCCATAATTAGTGATTTTATAATTGATCAGGGATAAGCAAGGATTAAATCCTTGTAGTTCGATTTGCCTACTGCATTTGAACATAATTTGTTTTTACTCTGTCAAAAATTTTTTTAGCTTTTCAATTATTTCAGGTGCTTCCTTTAAATCGCATAACGGAGTCAGTTGAGCGATGATATAGTCAATATTAAGTTTATACCCATGTCTCATTGCTATGCCTTCAATATCGTTCCAATCTTTCGGCCTGTCTGCAAAAGCTTTAAGAATAATGAGAGCTTCTGCCGAGCATGTTGTCAGAGCGCAGTCAGGAGTGAACATAAAAGGAGTTGCCTGTCGGATCATTTCATCCTCAAACGATAAACCTGAAAGTGAAATATCAATAGCAACTTCGTTTGATGCATACAGTAGCAGCACCCTGTTATTGAGAGCGAATGTCAGAGGTTCATCAATTCTGCTTTTATATCGCTTTAGCAGTTTTTCTATGTATGCTTTCTCATTTCCGAATCCACATAAAAAACAAAGATCGATATCTTGTGTCATTCGCATTTCACCCCATCGTATGACAGCCAGTCCGCCGATAAAACAGAACGGCCATTTCAGAGCTTCCATAGTCTGCTGTATTTCTGATGCAGCCTGAAACAGTGAATTCATAATTATTTATCTTTCTCTGATGTTCTTTATTTCATTCATTTTCATAAATAAGCGCTGTTGTTCAACAAGGCCGCTAGATAAACGGACTTTGCTGTTATCATACGCATATTGGAGCATTTCGTCTAAAAATATACGATTCTTTTTATAATAGTCATAAGCCTGAAGTTCGCTCTTTTTTATCGCTTTCAACGATAACGCAGCTTTCTGCCATGTTTTGACCCATCTGATTTTTTCTTGCAGCATATCTGTCATAATCTTTTCTTTTCGATGGTTTATACTCGTGAAGGCCATAATTGGTGATTTTATACTTGATCAATGCCTTAATTGGCTACCAACATAAGGCGGGACGGTTTATAAATCGGGTTTCTCGGCCATTGCAACTCCCGTGGCTTTTACTCGCTTTAGAAACCCGATTTTTGTCCCACATTAAGTTGGTAGCCCCTTAATTCATAGGCGTAAGACATATTTCAAAATCACCATTTATGACCGTGCCAAGTATAACACTTAGTATTCGTGATTAAATACAACTTCTATAATCACTGTTTTGTAAGAAGTTTCAACGCCTCATCATGCCAAAAAATCGGAGAGTCTTTTGCTTTATCCAAGCAATAATCTTTATATGATTCGCGTTTTTGGGTTGTTGGGCGGGGCATTGTTGGTTTTTTGTTGTATCTACGGAAAGTTCCGCAGTTTGCATTGTGCGAACAAAGCGTTAAACACCTTTTACCGTTTGCATTTAAAGCTATGATGTAGTAACAAAAAGAGGTGCTTGTCAAGGTCAAATGCGACAGTGCTACGCAGTGTGATAAATGGCGCAAGCGTCCATGATGGGTAAGGCCAGGCATCCTGTTTAAAATTATGGTAAAAATTGGCCCTTTTCAAATGATCAAAATCAAAAGAAATATATAAATGAGGGTAAACCTTCGGCCGGAAAAATTATAAAAAAGAGCGAACCGCGCATAATTGATATGACAACCAAAGACGAACAATCGGCAAAATTTTGTGATCTATACGATAAAGGGTTATTGGATGAGGCAAGTTACCGCATTGCGTTAAAGGGGCTTGATGTTGAAATAAAAGACAGCCGGGTGGGTATTGTCGGCGATGCTGCTGCGGTTGAAGGCGGTATCCACTTTCAAAGGTCAGGCGGAAATTATCAAAGGTAATGTTCAAGCTGAAAAATCAGTATTTTGCATTTTCATATGCTCCTCACTTTCCAGATAAAATAATTGACAGTGAAATTATTAAATCAAAAAAGCATGTTCTATATCGAATGCAAATGCTTTTTTGGCATCCTTCATAATCGCTTAAAAGTAGTTTACACTTTCATGGGGAGTGCTGAACCGAAGGTTTAGCAAAGGCCAGCGTAAACGCTAAACCTTCGGTTCAGCACTCCTTTAAAGTGTTAAGCGGAAAATGAAGGATGCCACTTTTTTAATATCAATTTAGTTTTTCGATTGATAAAATTCAGTGTTTGTTTTATACTGATATTATAATAGATTAAATTAAATGCCAAAACTTATAGACCTATGCGTTTCGATAATTCAATAATTACTATAAGTTAATGAAAAAAAACCAAAACGTATAGACATAGGGTGCATTCCCAAAATGGCAGAAAAATTTCGACCTGTGCTGTTAGCGCTGAAAGCGCGTACTACTAAAGCCCAGGGCATCGCCCTGGGTCTGGATATATTGTATTATCAGCCCTGAAAGGGCGGGCTGGCGATCTTTCCACTGCCTTTTCACACTAGCCCGCCCTTTCAGGGCTAATGGTCACATAATAACGGTCCCAGGGCGATGCCCTGAGCTTTAAAAGTTCGCCCTTTCAGGGCTTTTTTTACATTAATCATCATTGACTATTCTCGACAGTCATAAGTTCTTCGCTATTCAGACAGCAAGGTTTATTAACTATAGTCATCGGATTTAGGTTTGTTCTGGCATGATTTTTGCCCCAAACCAATA